>NZ_LWGA01000385.1:0-372 GCF_001635235.1 Oleiphilus sp. HI0117
CAGCACTACGCAACCATAGGAGCAGATGATGCTTCTCCAGACATGGTCGAAGCGATCATCGGCGAAGGTGCAAAGTTTTGTGAAGAAGTACTAGCTCCTCTTAACCAAGTAGGTGACCAGGAAGGTTGTACTTGGAGTGAAGATGGTGTTAAAACGCCAACAGGTTTTAAAGAAGCATATAACCAATTTGTAGAAGGCGGCTGGCCTTCAATGAACGCGCCTGTTGAGCACGGTGGACAAGGTCTACCTGAGTCCATCAACATCGCTTTGAGTGAAATGATTGGTACTGCTAACTGGTCTTGGGGTATGTATCCAGGCCTAAGCCACGGTGCACGTGCGACAATTCAAGAGCATGGTACGCCTGAGCAGCAG
>NZ_LWGA01000386.1:0-368 GCF_001635235.1 Oleiphilus sp. HI0117
TCTCCAACGAAGGCTTACTTACCGCACTAGCACCTGGTGACGCAACCATTACAGCCAGTTATGAGGGTGAGCACGCTTCAAGTACGTCTACTGCATACACATTGAGTTCACTTAGCATAACACCCGCCGCGTTGACACTGGCAATTGCTTCATCTCACACTCTCACGGCAACCGGAATTTATACGAACAACACCACAAGCGACCTTAGTCCTGAGACTTCTTGGCAATCGAGCAATAACAACATCGCCACAGTCGATGAAAATGGCTTGGTAGTCGCTGTCAGCGCTGGCAATACCAATGTCACAGCAAGTATTGGCGACATCAACACAAGTCTGGAGCTAACGGTTTCTCCTGCTACATTGCATTCT
>NZ_LWGA01000387.1:0-548 GCF_001635235.1 Oleiphilus sp. HI0117
GCGATACGCTTAAAGAAATTAAGAAAGACCCGGACCGTACGATGGTGGTTTTTGACCCTAGAAGGTCTGAAACAGCGAAGCAAGCCGATATACATTTTCAGTTAAAGCCAGGTACTGATGCTTATCTGATGTCTGCGATCTTGGCGATTATCGTAAAAGAGGGCCTGCATGATAAAGCCTTCCTCGAGAATCACTGCACTGGCTTTAATAAGCTCGAAGCTGAACTATTAGATATTCCTATTGAAGAGTATGTAGAAAAAGCCGATGTATCCCTTGAGATGACGCAGCAAGTTGCACGAGACTTTGCTAATGCTAAAGCGGGATGCGTAAGAATTGACTTGGGTCTGCAGCAGTCACTGCATTCCACCTTGACGGCATATTTGGAAAAAATGCTGTATATGGTGACCGGCAATTTCGGGAAAACTGGCGGCAATAATCTGCACACTTTATTTGTTCCCTTATTAGGTAATTCGGACGAGCGTCGCCGCGAGTACAAGCTCACGGCTCATCATAAAATGATGCCGATTTCGGGAATGTATCCACCAAAC
>NZ_LWGA01000388.1:0-605 GCF_001635235.1 Oleiphilus sp. HI0117
TGCTGGATAGCACCCGAGATACCAACAGCGATGTAAAGGTTAGGTGCAACAATCTTACCTGTTTGACCAACCTGCATATCGTTAGGTACGAAGCCAGCATCAACAGCGGCACGTGATGCACCTACAGCAGCGCCTAGCTTGTCAGCAACAGACTCAAGAATCTTGAAGTTGTCGCCATTTTGCATACCACGGCCACCAGAAATCACGATGTCAGCAGCAGTCAACTCTGGACGATCAGACTTAGCCATTTCTTCACCAACGAAGGTAGAGATGCCAGCATCCTGAACGTTATCAATAGCTTCAACAGCAGCAGAACCACCTTCAGCAGCAACAGGATCAAACGCAGTACCACGAACAGTGATTACTTTGATGCCGTCAGAAGACTGAACAGTAGCGATCGCATTACCTGCATAGATAGGACGAACGAAAGTATCAGCTGATTCAACTTTGATGATGTCAGAGATTTGCGCCACATCCAACAAAGCAGCTACACGTGGAAGGAAGTCCTTACCCGTAGTGCCCGCAGAAGTAACGATGTGAGAATAACCTTTACCAAGATCAGCAACTAGTAGAGATAAGTTCTCAGCTAGAGAGTGACCGTAGGC
>NZ_LWGA01000389.1:0-720 GCF_001635235.1 Oleiphilus sp. HI0117
GCTATACAAGCATATGCGTGGTGTAACCATCAAAATCAGCGGGTACAGCGATAGACAGGCCCAACTTCTAAGCAAGTTACTTAACACCGTTAAATATGCAGAGTTTTCTCCCTCTCGTTTCTCTATAATGAAAGAACGCTTGTCTAGAAGCCTATCAAACGCAAAAGATAAGAAGCCATTTCAGCAAGCTATTTCCAAAGCTCAGAACGTAGTTATTGCTCCTTCTTGGAATGAAGAAGAACGTCTGAGCGCACTTAGAGATATAAAACTAGAAGATATTAATCAGTTTCGTGAAGACTTTCTGTCTCAACTAGATATAGCAGTGTTGAGTAGCGGAAACCTATCGCGTGCATCAACACTCAATAATGCACAATTAATTCAAAGCATATTACTTGATAAGGCAACTAAGACCGAGGTCAGCCGCGCCAAAATTCGCCGCATACCACCTAAGACTCCTTGGCTCAACACGCTCGACACCGAGCACAGTGATACCGGCTTTGTTCACTATGTACAAGGAAAAACTACTAGTCACAAAGAACGTGCTAAGTACTTACTACTCACTCAAATACTCTCTAGTGATTACTACAACCAAGTCCGCACTCAAAAACAAATGGGTTACATCGTATTCGCAACCAATTTTGAGTTGCTTGAAGTACCGGCTATAGCGTTCATTGTTCAGTCCCCTAGTAACACAGGCCAAGAGCTTTATAAGGAAACCAA
>NZ_LWGA01000390.1:0-421 GCF_001635235.1 Oleiphilus sp. HI0117
TGCGATCCTGGTCAGTGAAGAATTAACCCCTACTATGTTGGGTGAAATTCCGAAAGAGAAGCTACTCGGTCTTGTTTCGATTAAAGGCTCAGGAAATTCTCACGTAGCAATCTTAGCCAGAGCGATGGGGATTCCCACTGTCATGGGTGTGGTGGATATGCCACTCACACAGCTGGACGATAAAGAGTTAATAGTCGATGGCTACAATGGTGATATTTTTGCCTGCCCTTCTGAAGAGCTGCGTGGCTACTATGAGCAGATCGTCGAAGAAGAGAAGGCGCTGGATCAAGGCTTAGAGAAGTTAAAGAGCCTACCCTGCGAAACTAAAGACGGGCATCGCATCTGTGCCTGGGTGAATACCGGTTTAATGACTGATGTTGTTCGTTCACTGAATCAAGGCGCTGAAGGTGTTGGTCTATAT
>NZ_LWGA01000391.1:0-12614 GCF_001635235.1 Oleiphilus sp. HI0117
TAAATTATATAGCGTATTAGCACTTAGCCCTGTAATCTGAACTGAATGATCGCTTACAAGCTCAGTGTTATTCTGAACCCGGTAACTAATACCATCGTTAAATGAAACTGCACTGCTAGCCGCTTCGTTTGTCGTCCATTTCACTACAGCTACTGTATCTGAAATATCAGTAACCGTTGGCCCGGCGACGATTAGAGGAGGGTTCAAGTCTGCCGCTGCTAGCGTTTTAACTCTACTAATATGGCTCTGAGTTGGGCCATTACCGCTAATATCAGTAACTTCTACTGACACCGCATAGGTCTGATTCGAGTTTAGATCACCTACAGTCAAGTTATGGCAGCGAGAGAAGTCATTAAGTAAATACTCAGCTCCGTCAACGATAAACTTTCCTTGCACTGGCTCATTAGCACAAAAAGCCACCGTAAACTGGGTTTCTCCGATAGACGTCGCTGCTAAAGGTTGGACAAACTGTGGCGCTAATGAGTCAGCACTAATACTTTGAGTGGTAAAGCTTAGAACTTGCGTTTCAGAACTATTGTTTTGTGCGTCTCGTGTCGAAATATTTACGTCATAATCGGTGTTTGAATCCAGGTTATTAATAACAACGCTATGTTCTGTTAGAAAACGGTTATTTTTAAAAACCGCTCCACCAACCACTTGAACTGTACTTCTAGCCGGTTCATCGGTCTGCCATTCTATTACCACAGATTGGTTGCTAATATTTTTAACATAAGGCCCGGCAATAGTTTTCGGTATTATGCTATCAAGTAGAACTAGCTCCTGGTCGAGACTAAGCGCGTTGTTAAGGGCAAGATCAGATCTTACAAAGGTCGCAAAGCCACTTTCGATTGTTGGAGTATAGGTAAGGTCATACAAGCAGTCAGTGCTGTCTGGGTAAAAACCGGATTCAATACAGGTATCACTAGGGAACAGCAACATAACATAGTTGCCTTCAGCATCTGTACTAGCACTACCACTGGCATGATCCAAACTACGTGTCGATAACTGAAGTAGGGGGCCTTGCTCAGGACCGTGCCAGACCGTGCTGGTTTCGATTGATACATTGGGGATAGGGGCTTTATTAGTATCAAGTACCTTGCCAGACAGGACAAGAAAATCGAACTGTAAATCACGTATTGTATCTACATAAACTTCAAAATCTTCGGATGAGATAGCTACACTATTTGGCGCACCAGAAAGCGAAACATCCGATGCTATAAAAGAGGCTCGAAGCACATAACTACTAGGCGAAACATCCCATTCATAGGCGCCATCTGAACTAACTTTTTGGGTGTCTCCAATTTGAAGAAAAGTATCATCTTGCAATACTTCAAAGAGAGTTACGCTCGCACCATCAATTAAGTTTCCCTGATGATCTTTCACTACGCCACTAAGGCTTGCTGCATGCACCACAAGTGAAAAAAATGCTAGGAAAAAGCTTAGGACAAGCGTGAATCCTCTGCCTTTCATAAAACCCAATAGTTTTTTACACATGCAGCATCTCCAGACAGAAGAGAAGTTCTTAACAAAAAGAAAATTTGATAAAACAAAACAAGGTGGAGCAGCTAAATAGTATAGCTCGTTTTATCAACTTCACTATTTCAGTGAAACCAACATACCTCGACTGATTGCCGTAGAGGCATTATTCCCAGCATTCATCGTCGCAGATGCCCACCAATAACTCATTACACACTTTGTTCCGCTTTTGTTAACAACTATGTCACGGAAATAACAGTCAATAATGCAAAGGAACTGAATAGGTCACACATATAAGAAGTGTTGCTACATTATTGTGCCGATGGTAGTGCGTTTTATTAGCAGAGTAGAACACATGATAACGAAGCGAATCACCATATACATAACCACGATCTATTTAACATAATATATATTATGCGCACTTATATATTCTGGTGAAGCGTAATTGACTGGTACTTGTGGGTGAGCAACTAAAGAACTAAACTTTTGCAACTAAAAAGCTAAAATTACAACTATATCTATAAATTGGGCAAACTAACTTATGAGGGTGCTTTTTTCAGTTAAAGCAGTTTTTGATATTATCTGGATTACCAATATTCGAGTATTTTGATTTTGAATGTGCATGTTTTACAACGTATGGTGTGTTCTCAAGTATGCACTAAAAGGGATTCTCTTTTTTTGCTGAGGAGGTGCACTTTTAATACAAAAGTGCGTTATAAACAGCGCTTCGCCAAAGCGTGTTTTAATAAGAGTACATAAATTACCAAGAATTACCTATCAAATTGGTAATTACCACCGGCTGGGGTAATTGAAGGCAAAACTCTTGTAAGTGCCTTTTTTTACTGCAGGCTTTGACATTTTATTTATATAATCCTTAGTAGTAACACCTCTATAGAATCAAAAGTAAAGTGTATAAATTCTGTTTATAGCCCTATAATCCGTTAAATTCCCATTATTACGGATTTTGTTTGCAAGGTTGATTTATGCCTAAAAATGGACAAGCTCGTGTACCCTCTTTAGACGAACAGCATCATTTATTCGAAGTTATTCTGCAAAACCGTCATCCAGAGAAAAATACTGCAATTATGCAAATCAGTTTCAAGCTCGGATTGCGAGCGCAAGAGATTGCTTTGCTACAAATAAAAGAGATTGCACAACTAACTTCTCGTTGCGACTTCACATTACTTCAGGTGATGACCTTACCCGCCTCGTATACGAAAGGCGCTGATGCCATGAAACGCTCAAAGAGTAAATATGAGCGCAAAACCATCAGCTTTAAGAAGTCAGCATTTGATCAAATGATACGTCAAGTTGAAAAACTGGTTCAGGTAGGTGCTGACGTAAACCCTGAAGATTTCTATCCTCCTGTGAAACAACATAAAGGTAAATCCCGTGATCTTCCCATGGTTGATACTGATTTGAGGCGGGCTCTTACTGAGTATTTACAAATTCGTATATCAAAAGAATCACACCTAAAGCCTGGTGATCCACTCTTTATCACCCAGAAAGGTGGCCCCTACTCTCCTAATACACTTCAGGAACATATGGCTCTCATGCTCCGAAATTGGGCCGGGATCGAGAAAGCAAGTTCACATAGTGGTCGCCGTTCACTGATAACAGATGTGATCCATAAACAGAAGAAGTCAGTTAAAGTGGCTCAGAAAATTGCTGGGCATGTAAACGCCTCAACAACTCTTATATATGAAGAGCCGCCAGAGGAAATGCTTAATGATGCGCTAAAAAATCTGAATAAGAATTAACAAGCTGTTCGTTAAGGAATAACAATACAATTTAACCCAAGATAACGCCCTATTCATTTAGTAATCTGCTATACAATAAGATCGATGACTGACATAGCTCGAAAATGAGCCTTCATAGAACTCGAAGTAATTACAGCTATGTATCGCCGCCATTCAAAAAAGGAAGAGCCTTAAGAAAGTTGCTTCTTAAGCCTTATCTCTCGAGGAAGCTCAGGGCTTCCCCCGAGCTGCTGCTGCGCTAAACTCTGGACTACTATTTAGCTTTACGACGCGCAAACCCCATAGCTAGAAGCCCGAGACCTAGCAGCGAGTATGTAGCTGGCTCAGGAACACTAACCGCTTTAAAGTCAAAGGAAAAATCAAAGCTAACGAAATCCCCGGAAGCAATGCTAAAAGGACTTAATCCTGCCATATCAACTCGGATACCGTGGTCTGAAAACGATGTATCAAAGCTATATAGAGAATGGCCTGTAACTTGTGAAAAACCTGAAATTACTGCTGAAGAGTCTACAACAGAATCCATATTTAGAACTTCCCAGAAATCACCATTTGATCCAGACCAGTCCCACTGAGTCGCTGAGCTATTAACCAGTCCAATTGAGAGCTCGTTGTCCGACAAGTTGATAAAATGACTTACTCCAAAACCATACCCACCTGTGCGCGTCTCACTCCCTGCCCCGACAACGGCTGATTGTGTGCCAAACCTGTCTTTAATATCTACCGTATCTCCAATTAATCCAGCGTTAGCTGTTGTAGAGCTGATTACTAGAATACCGGCTGCTAGACCGCATAGTAACTTAGACATAAACAATTTCCTTGTTAAATTCTGCCGACACACTTCACCGGCAATAGATTGACGTACGTAAAAAATGGACGTCCATTTAAACATCATTCACTAATGCAATCCGTGACTCATGTAGCATAAGTTTACAAAAAATTACATGATGTTAACGCTATGACTTAAGAGAGCTATTACTAGCCTAATTTGACCAAAGTAAACAAAAACCGCCAACGTCCGCTTTCAGAAAGATAAAGACACAGGTATTGGTAATTATCTAGTACACCTCTTAAAACATCATCAACATCTTCGGGAATGGCTCTTTCATATTTTTCTATTTGATGGTACTTTTTTAAGCCCAAAAGTTTTCTGATTCTAGTTTGAGGTACTCCCGAGAGCATTAGATGCACTGCAAAGCTATGTCTAAAGGTTTCAGCGGTTATATTAAAGGGGGAGCCTCCCGAACGTTCGACCAGTTTATGTATATGACGATTTACAGTATGTCGATCCACACCGAAAAGTCTTTGATTGTGTTTAATTTGGTTTCCAATAATGTAAGACTCAATACGATCTTTTAGATCCGAATCTTTAATTGAGATAGATCGAGATGAGATCATTTCTTGCTGAGCTTTTGTGGGCCTCCCAGCCCTACTATGAAGCCGCTTCAAAATAACACTTCCTGACCGTTTAAAGCTTTCACGCTTTAAACCTAGAACTTCAGAAACAGTTGCTCCAGTACTCCACATTAAATCTAACAACAACCTTCTGGGTAAATATTTTTCATTATTAAGTAGCGTCAATATCTCTGGCTTTACCAAATATCTTGGGTACTTACTATCAATGTTGAAGAGCGATGCTCTATGGTCGATTAACTCATTCCAAGTGTAAGAGCATAGGTAACCTGAAGTTTCACGGTTTTGCGCAAAAACACGGTATTCAAATAACTGCTTTGGTTTTTCAAATAAGTGTTCCATTTTTGCCTCCTAATTTTGGAGCAAGTTAAAGGTAATTATAGCCACTATTTTTAGCCAAACAGCACTCTTACTAGAACAAATAACCATTAGAAACAAAGGTATAGTAACTATGTACCAATGTATGGGTTATTGGTGCAGAAATACAGGCTATTTTTATGTGTTGTTTACCACGTAAAATAACAGTCTCTTCGGTCTACTGAGGATGTGTACATGACGCGAGAGCAGCTAAGATTAGCGCGACTTGTCACCGCTGAGAGTTTAGTGCCACAACAACATACCAACGGTCGCGCATTTCGCACGGCGGTCGAATGTCGCCTCCAAGCAATGATCAAATATCCCGGTGCCGCTGAATTTCACTCCTATGACGAGTACCTATATGCTGCCCTGCAAGAAGGCGACCCTCGCGTGGTTAGTTACATTCCTCAACCGCTAAAACTTCGGTACCGAGGCGTGCCCTATCGGCCCGATGCCTATGTATTAAAACGTGATGGTCGCTACATTATCGAACTTAAACCGCGGGGTGAATGGGATGACGAAAAGCTTGCCGCACTCAAAGCATTCTGCCAGTTACATAATCTAATCTTTGAACTTATTGCCAACGAATCAGCCCGTGAACGTGAAACGGAAGCATTAAATTGGTGGCGTATCGTTCGCGTGCTATATCGTGCGCGTCATGTAAACACCGACAACCACGAATTAAATATTCTGCTTGAGTGGCCCCTAGGCCAGACCTTCCCCTTACGTCACTGGTTACACCCTTTGGACCGTGAATCGCGCGCAATGAGTGAAGTTGCCTTATTCAGGCTACTTCATCGCGGCAAAATTCAGGGGAATTTAACCCAATGTCGACTCAGTTATGATCTGGAGTTATCCCGATGTCCCGTTGGCGACATGCCCTCGCGCTAGCGCCGCACTACTACGATTACAATAATTGGCCATTGGTTGAGGTCGATGCCTTACCGGTTTCTGTGCGAAGTACGTTCCTACGTAACCAACAAGTAGCTTGTTGCGTACTAAATGGCGACGCACTTAACCACGTAGCAGAGCGTGTCGCCTTATCCCCTGGCCGGATCACTCAGTTACTTAATCGTTGTTTTACCGAGGATCATGACGGTCAATGGCCGTTGACAAAAGCGCTAATTCCCCATCAACATCTCAAAGCAAATGAACGACTTATTGCGCTGCCAAGCGTGCTCAAACCTAGCGGTGAAAAAGGGGCGTTTCAAGCCTTGCTCAGCGAACTGCCTAGTATCGAAGTCATGATCGATGAGGCTATTGCTGCGCACTTGAAAAAAGCACGATACGCACCAACCTTATTACTTCATTCCATTTTTGGCATGTACAAACAGTGTCTGGTCGATGCACACTGGCCACACGATCGCTACCCCTATACCACAAATAAGTACGGTTACGAATCCTTACGTCGTCATATTCATAAAAAGCTCGCGAATGCGCTTCAAGCACGAGAGCGCACAGCTCGAATGAAATTTCCAGCCAGCCAGCCCCCTTTGCAGGTCATGGATCGTGTCGAAATTGATGAGCAGGTCATTGATTTCCAGGGACGGCTGACTCTCTGTTTAAATGATGAATTAATCCCTCTGCGATTAGCTCGCGCGACTTTACTAATCGCAGTAGACGTGGCCTCTTCGTGTTATCTTGGATACCACCTATCACTCACAGACCATCCTAGTGCCCTCGATCTACAGACACTACTCGATAACTGTCTGCAATCTTGGCAGCCGATGACACTCACTTCCCCCTTATTTACTTACGACCCGGGTGCCACTTTTCCATCGTCCTTACCTGACTTATCGCCCCTTGTATTCGAACGCATTGCACTTGACAATGCCTGGATGCATCACGCAAAGGCGATTGAACAGCTTGTTGTCGTTGATCAAGGGGCGACCCTTGAGTTTGGGCATCCGAAACATCCTGTCGCGCGGAGTGAAGTTGAACGTGCCTTTGATTATATTAATCGCCACCATAGTCATAAATTACCTTCGACGACAGGATCGCATCCGCGTGACCCTAAGCGAGAAGATGCAAAAAACCGAACTAAACCTCCTGCCATCAGTCTGCAAACGTTTGAAGAAGCGCTTAGCATTGTGTTGACTCAACATAACGTACTAAGTAAAGGCGGAAGAAATGCCGGATCTTCCCCTCTAACGTTGTTTGCGCATCAATGGCAACATCACTGGCACCCCAGTGTCTCTGAAGACATTGGCGTGCCACGCAACCCGTTCCGCCTCCGGTTACGATTACCCATTAAGCGAAATCGCGACAGCGGGCAATGTTATTTGTATTTTGAACGCGTGCATTACTACCTTGGCGACCTCGCTCGATTAGCGCCAAGCGAAACACATGTCTACGCGAATATGGATGCGCGTGATATTCGCAAGTTTGAGGTCGACACCGAAATGGGCAGGCCTATCGGCGTAGCAACCTGCTCACGTTCCTGGCAACGATTCCCCCACTCCATCACGATCCGAAAATACATCAACAAATTAATTCGCCACGATAAAATTCAGGCGCGTGATCCCTTAGCGGGATTACTGCACTATCTACTTAAACACAAGCAGGAACCAAAGCATGCGTTGAGACTGCTACACGTAGCCACTACATTTCAATCGAACGGCGACGCCCTCGACCTCAATCAGCCAGAACGTGTAAAAGCGAAACGCCAAGCTAAAGCCAATGCCACATGGTCTAGTCAGACGGCTTTTAGCCATCCTGGAGAACCATCATGACGTCCCAGGAAATGCCTTTTCACCCCCTCATCGATACACCGCTAGAGGTCGTATTCGATACTCAAGCATCGCTCCAATTAGAGGAAACAGTGAAACGTTGGCTATGGACCGGAGGAACCGGCGGCTATATTATTGGGCCGGCACGAATTGGAAAATCCTTTGCCGTACGTCGTCTCGTTGATCGCTTGCGTAATCGTCAACAACGTCGCGTTCCGGTGATCTATACCTCCATCAATCGTCGTGATATAAAAACCATACGAGGCGTCTTTAACAATCTATGCTTGAGCGTCAATGTGCCTGTATCGAAATCCGACTCATCGGATGTTTTGGCCGCACGCTTCGTACAACATGCCTTGGATTTAGTTAGCCTTTATCAAACTTATCAGATCGTTCTGATTGTCGATGAAATGCAGCGATTAAGTCTGGATCAACTGTACGCGTTTTCTGAGATTTTTGATGCATTTGAAACCGCTAGAATCCGACTAATGTCGGTGTTCGTGGGTAATCAGAATGAGTCTAATCAACTCTTAGATCAAATTCACCAATCGACAAATGACCATATATACGGGCGCTTCTTTCGTCAACACACATCGTTTTACGGCGTGCAGTCTGAGTCAGCACTCAGGGAGATACTGACTCAATATGATTCCTTTACCTACCCCGACAATGGACCCAGCTTTACCGCGTACTTTCTACCCCGAGCAGTCGAACAAGGCTGGCGATTCGTCAATATGGCTAGCGACATCTGGCGTGTTTATTGTGATCAATTCTGCCAAGAGGAAGAGTCACAACTAACCATGGAAATCTGTCGAGCGACCCTAGACATTCTTCTAATGGACTTCTTGCCACGGTTGACGGTTGTTCACGACTATGACGATGCCCTTATTACTGAGGCCTTTTATGTGGCGGGGATCTGATGATCGTGAATAAGTATTTACCCGACGACTATCTCGTTAATCAAGGTCGTTTCTTTTGGCTACCCTATTTGAGTCAATGGGGACGCTGGCGTATTCAGTGCATGGCCAATCCTGGACTACTCATGCGCGATATACGCCAAGGTAATGATCAAACGATTTTTGCGACGCATGCTGATCTAAACCGCCATAAATTCAAACCAGCCTTACGTCATTGTGCACAATGCAGTGCGCTTTTCTATCATAGCGATATCTATGATTATCCTTGGTTAACGAATTGCCCCATTCATGATACGACCTTAGGAAGTACTTGTTCGCGCTGCCACTCCCCATATCCCAAAACACGACAGGAAATTGCTACGCGCCATTGTCCTCAATGTGGTCGAGGTAGGGATGACCGCATTGAAAAAACACTCGCCTCAATCATCGAGGGCCAGGCATCCCTAGCAGAAAAAATTGACTCGACGGTTGGCTATTTGACTAACCTGATCACTAACATTGATGAAAAACTTCGCATGAAGCTTGGTGACGAGGACAGACTAATACAGAAATTGGGATTGTCGTTCCCATATCCATCACGATTTTCGCCGGAGCATCCGGATTTTTGGGCAATATGTTGCAAAGCAGGTTGGTGCAAGAAAAAGCAGCTAAGAGCAATTCATGGCGTTGAGGTGAGCAAAATTTCTAGCGTCACATTTTATCTTCAGTCGTATGATACAGAAGCACATCGTGACCGATATTTTGAGCAAATTCACGATTTAGAAACGTTAGTCTTAGAGTATGGTATGTCACGTCTGAAATTAATTAGCGGTTTGCTTAAACAGCATCGATTGCTTTCAATTCAATCCTATCGATATCTTTCGATCAACCATTTCCAGGCGTTATCGCCACCTTGCCCTATTTGTTTCGCACTGAGCGTATGGCTAATGCTTATGTTTACATTAACGTCTCACTTCCACAGTGCTAAGGTGCTGGAGAAAAGCTTAGAAGAGATGACCCCTCTGTTCCTTAAACAAACCGGATGGGCTGGTTGCTACACGCTTATACAACGACTCGTCAAAGCATTCACTATCGTTCCCTTATTTGAAAGTCATGCGCTCCGTCACTTTATTGTACCTCGTGCATTCGATGCTTTGCTCTATGCCCTGCTTCGATATGCTATTCATTTTCAACAAACTTTGAACACAAAGGATTTTGAGTACTCGCAGACCTACAGGCTAAAACACGGTGATGAATACGAGACCGAAGATCTAGTATCGATCGCCTCATTTTCTGGATCTGCAGACGAGTTATCATTCTGTTTATCCAAAGAAGATGTACTAAATAAGATCAAAGCATTAGATTGGCCGGCAATAGAAGCTTGCAAATGTGGTCTATTTCAACAAGAGTACCGTTCTTTAGCCCCTCCCATGTTGACAGTGTTTAATGATGTATTGGATCTAGATACGTGCCGTGAGGATAGTATAATAACTTATCTACATAAGTTTCGATCCCATATTAGAGATGATATTGGTGCTGTTCAAGCGTTTGGTATCAACCCATTTACATATCATTATGAAAAACGGGAAAGAATGTTCGGTAAGTCTTCGGTAAAAGGGTTATAAAGGTTTACGACTACTCACATCGCTGAGTCATTTTATGGGAATAGATAACTTAATATTCAAGAACCGACCTTGCTTCTTATCACAAACGATGAGTAAGTAGGCATTAATCTCTAGCTGAGCTAGAAGAAAAGTTCATTGCCTTTGTTCGGATAGCGGACCTTTGAGACTGGTTTGAACCGACTCTTTCAGTTCAGTGATTCCATAAACACTTATCAAGAGAGTTCGGCTAAAACCAACGAAATGAGTTTCATCGGTTAGAAGAAAAAAGCAGATCTTTTTCTTGTGTAACAACTATAGCAGTTACCTTCACAAAGCGGTCTTTTGGCGGGTTTTGCTTTTTGGCAGCTGTGATGAGACAGCCGACATTTTCGAACTATCACATTGTCCGCTTTTCTGTCATTACCGCGCAGGCGGTAATCTATTTTTTAAGTGACGTTGATTGTGCCATTAGCTGCCGTTGAAGCTTGGTTTAGATTTGGCCTAAATATAACATTTACGAACGCTCATGGAATGCTGGCTTTGAGCACAAAGCGCTAGTTTATTAGCTCCAAGATATTTTCGACTGACAACATACCAGGATTACAAGTACGTATGCAAAATTACCGTTTTAATCACTTATTTAGATAAGGGTAATGCAGCCAGTTTTAAAATTGAGCCAATGCTTACACTCGACCTAAAACGCTCTTTTCTCATTGAAACTGTTGTAAAAGGTTATCCCTTTGAATACTCTCACCAAAGATATTTTTTAGCTGTAAAAAACAAACCAACATATTGATTGGAAACCTCAAAGACAATTGGTAAATCATAGCTACAAGATACATTTCAACATTCGCTTTATGTGCAAAGTACGGGTATTTATGCGAGAACCAATTTCAGTCAGTGTATTTCTTTATCGAGAAACTAGAAACCAAAGACAGTATCTGTTGTTAAAGCGGGTACCTCGCCCAGACTTAGCTCTTTCTGGTTTTTGGCAAAGTGTTACTGGGGGGAAAGAGCTAGGCGAGAGCCTTCAAAAAGCTGCGATCCGAGAAGTTTTCGAAGAGTCAGGTATATGCATCTCAAATATTGGTAAGTCAATCTACCAGTATGAATACGCTATTAAACCAGAGTGGCAATCAAAGTACGCAAGAGAGCACAATACTATTCAAGAATTCGTTTTCTCTGCGCCTGTAAGTACCGACCCAATATTATCCAGCGAACATTGTGAGTTTGGCTGGTTCAGTTTTGAGAGAGCTAAAGCAATGTTAGAATTTCAACTTAGCATCAAAGCATTAGCGGTTATTGAGGCTTCGTTAGCTACATAATATACTTAAAAACCCCTTTCCTACCGCACAAAAAAGCAGCGCTGTAGTCACAAAGAGATCAACTCTGTTTATACAATTTTACAACCGAAGGAAGTTTCGTGAAATTATCGCTAATGGCAGCAATATCAAAGAATGGAGTCATAGGGAACGGCCCAGATATACCGTGGAGCGCAAAAGGAGAGCAGTTACTATTTAAGGCAGTCACCTATAATCAGTGGCTTTTAGTCGGACGAAAAACCTTCACGTCTATGGGAGCTTTGCCTAATCGTAGATATGCTGTCGTAACCCGTTCAAGCTTCACATCAGATGATAAGAATGTCTTAGTATTTTCAACGATCGAAGATGCTCTAATCCATTTAGAGAAAATAACAGATCATGCAATTGTATGTGGTGGCGGCGAAATATATAACAGCTTAATCGGCAAAGTTGATACCTTACATATTTCAACTATCGACATTGAGCCCGAGGGGAATATCTATTTCCCGAAAATCCCTAGTAGTTTTAAGCTAGTTTTCACTCAAGACTTCGTGTCCAACATAAATTATAGTTACCAAATATGGCAAAATGATTAAGAGGCCTTGATGCGCCTCCAGTCTTATAGAATAAACTGTTGGGTACGCCTAGATGACAAAGTACGAATTATACCTTTGCGATACAAGTGGAGAGCACACACCTGTTGCAATGTTTATATCCAATACACCTTTTCTACCAGTTTCGGTCGGAGAAAGGTTTGATGACCACGGTTGGGATAGGCTCGATGGTGTTGGACGGATCGCATCCGAACAATCTCCTAAGAGGTATATTGTGCACTCAATTAAGCATACGATACTCACTAAGCAAGATATCTTGACGGTCCAGTATTGGCTAAACTTAGAGCCATATGACGGACCAAGGTCGGCAGCATGGGGTGATTGTTAGTGGCGCCCACCAAGGATCCGCCCCTCTGAGTAAACGCTAATTTCGAACAGACGTTCGTTATCGACGAACTAATTCTATAAGATGTTGCAGTTCGAACTTCACCTACGAAAATATAAAAGTGATCTTAAACAATTAGATC
>NZ_LWGA01000392.1:0-720 GCF_001635235.1 Oleiphilus sp. HI0117
TTGTTGGCTGCTTTGACGCAAAAGGCGGGCATAAAAAAGCGCCTACAATGAGGCGCTTTTTAGTTTGTTTAACTCGAGATTAGTCGCGAGTAAACTCTGGGTAAGCTTCCATACCACACTCAGAGATATCAACACCTTCGTACTCTTCTTCGTCAGTTACTCGGATGCCCATGATTGCTTTAAGAACGCCCCAAACAATCAAGCTACATACGAATACCCAAACAAAGATCGTTAGTGCACCAACCAGCTGGCCAGCGAATGTAGCGTCAGCGTCTGATAGAAGTACTGCGAAGATACCCCATAGACCTACTACACCGTGTACCGAGATTGCACCAACAGGATCGTCAAGCTTAAGCTTATCAAGTGTTACGATTGAGAATACTACGATAACACCACCGATCGCACCAATGATCGTTGCTAGTAGTGGAGAAGGATCAGCAGGCTCTGCAGTGATCGCAACCAAACCTGCTAGTGCGCCGTTCAATGCCATTGTAAGGTCAGCCTTACCGAATAGAATACGTGCAACGATCAATGCAGCGATCAAACCACCTGCCGCAGCAGCGTTAGTGTTCAAGAATACGCTTGCTACTTCGTTAGCTACTTCGATACCACCCAGTTTAAGAGTAGAACCACCGTTGAAACCGAACCAGCCCATCCACAGGATGAATGTACCTAGCGTTGCTAGAGGAAGGTTCGCACCTGGGATAGCGTTAACCTGAC
>NZ_LWGA01000393.1:0-464 GCF_001635235.1 Oleiphilus sp. HI0117
GCAGCAACCCGCCAATCAGTATGAGTGCATTTCGAAGCACTGGTAGCATAAACAACAATACTCTGATCAGGACTTTAGCTGTTATCAGCTAGATAGAACCAGGTATCAAGCACCGAATCGGGATTTAGTGAAATACTATCGATATCCTGCTCCATTAACCAACGCGCTAAGTCAGGATGGTCTGAGGGGCCTTGCCCACAAATACCAACGTATTTGTTTGCTCGCTTGCAAGCGCTAATAGCATTTTCCAGTAGTGCTTTAATCGCCTCGTTACGTTCATCAAACAAGTGAGCAATGATTCCAGAATCTCTATCGATACCGAGTGTTAACTGAGTTAAATCATTGGAACCAATTGAGAAACCATCGAAGTGCTCCAGGAACTGATCTGCCAAAATAGCATTTGCAGGCAGCTCACACATCATAATGACTTTCAGGTCGTTCTCACCACGCTTTAGGCCTTTCTC
>NZ_LWGA01000394.1:0-204 GCF_001635235.1 Oleiphilus sp. HI0117
ACTCATCAGCAAATTGCCTGACTGTTACTTGCTCTTCTCCACTTGTTGTTTCATCCTCATGGACCATAGCAACAACTTTTAACAAGAGCTCTCTTTGTCGTTCAGATTTCTGAGATATTCCGGTAAAACTGGCACTAATCTGATCAGCGCTTTCAGTCACCTTCTGATTAATGTGGACAAGATTTTCCTTCACAAGCTCTGCTT
>NZ_LWGA01000395.1:0-544 GCF_001635235.1 Oleiphilus sp. HI0117
CAGCTCTTCCGGCACACCTTCAATTTCGAATAAAACTCGACCTGGCTGAACCTGGGCAACCCAATATTCAACACTACCTTTACCTTTACCTTGACGAACTTCTAAAGGCTTTTGCGTAATCGGCTTGTCAGGAAAAATTCGGATCCAGATCTTACCACCACGCTTAACTTTTCGAGAGATCGTACGACGAGCCGCCTCAATCTGTCGTGCAGTAATACGCCCGCGATCGGTACACTTAAGACCATATTCGCCGAAGCTTATCTTTGCACCGCGCTGAGCCAGACCGCGGTTACGGCCTTTCTGCATTTTTCTAAATTTGGTACGTTTTGGTTGTAGCATTACTTGGCCCCTTACTTAGCAGCTTTCTTCTTGGTAGCTTTCTTCTCAGCACGTACCTGTTCGATACCACCCAGAATCTCGCCCTTGAAGATCCAAACTTTAACGCCAATAATGCCGTAAGTGGTATTTGCCTCATGCGTTGAGTAATCAACGTCTGCACGCAATGTATGTAGAGGCACACGACCTTCACGATACCATTCACTTC
>NZ_LWGA01000396.1:0-339 GCF_001635235.1 Oleiphilus sp. HI0117
GCTATCAGTTTCTGGGTGGGCAAGCATGACTTGCTTGTTCTCGCACTTTTTCAATTTATTGTCTGCGCTTTATTAAGTTTAGTTTTTTCCCTGAGCTTTGAGGGCGGCCCTATGGCTAGTCTCAACTCTGCTTATCTTTGGGCCTTGTGTAGTGGCATCTTCGTTGTGGGTATGGCGTATACACTTCAGGTCTTTGCTTTAAAGAAAGCAGACCCCTTTATTGCAGCGATCATATTTTCGATGGAGTCTGTTTTTGGCGCAATGGTTGGTTACTGGGTATTCGATGAAGTCTTAGGTATGTACGGCTTTGTGGGAGCTATACTGATGCTTCTCGGTTTT
>NZ_LWGA01000397.1:0-363 GCF_001635235.1 Oleiphilus sp. HI0117
GTGCTCCTATGTATTGGCTTGAGTTTACACCCGATATTCTAGTGTTAGCTGGTGATGTCCATAAAGCCTGTGACATTCAGAAAATACTACCATTGCTCACCGAATTCAGACCAAACATGGATATTGTGTTCGTGCCCGGCAACCACGAATACTACGGTTGCAAGAATATGATTGAGACAGAACAAGCTTTACGAGAAGAGTTCTCAAAGTCGAAACAAATACACTTTCTTCAATGCGATTCAAAAGTAGTCCAGGGCGTTAGGTTTATCGGCTGCACAGGTTGGACAACACTATCCGCTCTAAAAAACGAAGAGTTTCCTAATGTCGAACCAGTCATCGCTGATCGGATCAATGACTTTCATT
>NZ_LWGA01000398.1:0-347 GCF_001635235.1 Oleiphilus sp. HI0117
TCGACGCCAAGCTTCTTCATCGTATCAACAAAACCAAAACCTGAAGCCACTACACCGATAGAACCAACCAAACTTGCCTTATCAGCGTAAATCTTATCCGCAGCCGCAGCAATGTAATATGCACCTGAAGCACCAATATCGCTGATCACTGCATAGAGTGGCGTTTCAGGGTATAAGCCACGAAGTCGTTTAATTTCATCATAAACATACCCTGATTGAACCGGGCTGCCACCAGGACTATTAATGCGCAAGACAACAGCTTGAGTTCCCTCAGCTTCAAAAGCTGCTCTCAAACCCGTCACCAAAAAGTCTGCATTCGCCTCTTCGCCTGAAGCAATCACACCTTC
>NZ_LWGA01000399.1:0-331 GCF_001635235.1 Oleiphilus sp. HI0117
GGACAGCTTAACTTATCAATGCCTAACCTAAAGGCAGAGCTAAGTGTAGATGCCATTAGGTATAGTAATAACGCGTTAAATCACGGGGTAACTAATGATGTTACGTCGGGCGCGCCTTTAGCAAGTTACGGTAGCTTGTGGATTAATATGGATGTTAATTCTGATTTGTTAATTGCCGCGGGCGGCGCTGATGGTCTTACAGGAATGACGATCAATTCATCGAACCAGTTTAATCGCTTGGATGTAGCGTGGGGTGATGATACTGACTGGGCAGATACAGGTTACTGGGTAGGTGCTTTGGGTATTACCGGGTCAACAGATTTGGTCAACA
>NZ_LWGA01000400.1:0-621 GCF_001635235.1 Oleiphilus sp. HI0117
GTGTTGTTAAAGTCATGCCAAACTCTATGCCCTGCATTAGGTTTAAAAGCCTGCATCATCCAAGCGATTGCTGAGCCTGTATCAACAAATATATGCGCTTTGTTTTGAATCCTTTTTGAAAACATATCCACGAACTGGTACGGGTCAACAAACTCCCCCTTGGGATATGTCTCTGCTTTATAGCTATATGTTGTTTTCCATCCATGAATCACTTCAAGCCAAGCAGAAAAGCCTGTTTCTACATTGTACGACAGTAAATGATCAATGACCTCTTTCGCATCGTGCTGAATAAGGCAATCTATTTTCAGGTCATTACGTTCAAACTTTTCAAGCTCATTCTTATCAATATCCACTACAGCCTTCCAAGCCTGCCTTGCAAAAGTATTTACAGGAGTACCAGTGGCTTTAGTGTCGAGACGAGTACCTAAAGCTAAGACAAAATCAGCATTCTGTATCGTAAAATTCGCATAACGACTACCATGAGTTCCGAAAGTGCCCACCTTCAGAGCGTGACTATCAGCTAAAATATCTGAAGCACCCCATGTTAGCACTACGGGTACACCTAGTTTATCGACTAGTTCAGAAAAAAGGTCTTCACACTTTGCTAAGTGAAGGCCCCAA
>NZ_LWGA01000401.1:0-620 GCF_001635235.1 Oleiphilus sp. HI0117
CCGCGCATAAAGGCGAGTGGTGCGACTTCTATGATGTTCTTATCCATGAGCTTGGCGACTTGGTCGAAGCCTAGCATTTCATATAGCGCGTCATAGAGAGGGCGCAAGTAAGGGTCAACTTTCTGAGCCAGGTCGCCAGGCAGAAAGCCAAGCTTTTCTCCTGCTTCAACTGCGGGCCGAACTAGCAGAATGCGTTTAACTTCTTCGTTATTTAGCGCTTCTACAGCACAAGCAACAGCAAGGTAGGTTTTGCCAGTACCAGCAGGGCCTAAGCCAAAATTAATATCATGCTGCTTAATGTTAGCAACATATTGGCACTGGTTCTCGCCGCGAGGTTTAACTTGGCTTCGAGGTGTTTTGATTAGTCGAGCTTCTTCTGATAGCTCGCTCGAAATAGCATCAACGCCAAACTCCTGAACAAAGAGGTGAACCATTTCAAGGCTAATGCTCGAATTATCCTCGGTCTCTCGATATAGGTGTCTGATTATCTCTAGCGCCGCCTGAGATGCTTCAGCTTTTTCGCCACGTATTTTGAAAACAGCGCCCCGATAGCTAATCTTAACATCTAGGCGCATCTCCAGGTGTTTGATGTTTTCATCAAATTGGCCGCACAAACAGGC
>NZ_LWGA01000402.1:0-12742 GCF_001635235.1 Oleiphilus sp. HI0117
GGTTGCAGTCGGCAAACGCAATTTCCGTTACGGCTGGTGCGTCTGCACCCGAAGTTCTCGTGCAGAAAGTTGTCGATCGTTTGGTAGAGTTGGGGGCTAAAGAAGTTGAAGAGGCTGATGGCCGTGAAGAAAATATCGTTTTCAGCATGCCGAAAGCTCTAAGAATACCCGCAGAAAATATTTAGAGTTTATTATTTGCTAGCCAGAATCGAATTGGTTAGCATATAAGTCAAGCGCAAAGGATAAGCGCTTTCTCACAATTAACCAGCGATCAAAGGATATGATGCTGATGTTAAAGACTTCATGTAAGTTAAGTACGTGCTCGCGTGCGCCAAATATAGCTTCTTTAAAGGCTGCTCAGTCAGGTTTTTCTCTGATTGAACTTCTCATCAGCTTGCTTATTTTTAGTGTCGGAATTTTAGGACTCGCCTCAATGCAAATTACCAGCATGAGGATGGCACTCGATGCTCAGCAGTACTTTAGCGCTAGTTTGTTGGCGAGTGCTATTTCAAATCAGCTTCAAGCAAGCGGTTCAACTCAGGGGGCTGAATTTTGGACTCAACAAGTGTCTGAAAGCTTACCTTCAGGTTTGGCGCTAATCGAATCTAGTGCTTCAAACTATCGAGTGACCTTGAGCTGGAATTCCAGTGAAGACCACGCCCGGCAGCAGGGTAATCGGAGATCTCAGCTAGTGTCGAGTGTAAGCCTATGAAGGGGCATCTCAATCAGTTGGAATATCATAAAGGTCTTAGCTTGATAGAGTTGTTGATCGCTTTGGCGCTGAGCTCAATTTTGAGTCTGGCTTTATTTGAAGTATTCAAAATTGCGCGTGATGCTTCAAGCCGGGTTACTGGAGCAAATGAAATGCTGGATAGTGCCCAATTGAGCTTTTCCGTCTTGCAGGACTCTATCAATATGGCTGGATTCTGGGGTGGAGTTGATTCCCGAGAATTAACGCTGATAACGAAGCAACTTAGTGCTTTTCCGGGCAACTGCAACAGTGCTTGGGTGCTCAATATTGAACAAGGCTTGCAAGGCTTTGACGGGCGAGAAAATGCAAATGATATTCCTGCATTACCCAGTGATTGCTTGAGCAAAGATTATGTACCTCATAGCGATGTACTACTTGTTCGTCGCGCATCGGTGAATGACCCGGTTCCTGAAGAAAAGTTAGGTAATAAGTACTATAAAAAACGCTTTATTGTTCGAGGAAGCCCTGAAACAGGGGGGATTGTTTTCCAGGGCAAAGATATGGCTAAAGCGCGGCAACAAGTGCCACCCTCAGCTTTTGTTGTTAATAGCTTGTTGAGTATCGATATGTACTATCTGGAGTATTGCAAAGATGAAGAGCTTTGTGATGTCTCAGGTATCGGCTTAAGTCGTTATACCCTGATCGGCAACCGCTTTATCAAACAGCGCTTGGTTAATGGTGTGGCGCAAATGCAATTTGAATATGGGCTCGATCTAAGTGGTGATGGCAAGGTGGAGCGCTATCTTACTGCCGATAACGTTTTCAGCTGGAATGATGTATTGTCGGTACGTGTTTTCGCTTTATTCAAAAGCAAGCTATCGGCAAGTTCGAATGAGAATCCGGAAAGAGAATTCAAACTGGGTACAGGTTTTGAGTTCGAGCCAGAAGAGCATGAACGGAGGTATAAATTCAAAAAGTTTCAGTCAGAATTTAGTTTGAAGAATACTTAGTTAATAACAGCGGTGATGAGCAAGGAGGCAATATGCACCTAAAATCAAAGACCTATCCAATAAGAGCCATGCAACAATACGGAGCTACATTAGTCTTGTCATTAATGTTGCTGGCGATCCTCACAATACTCTCAACAACGATGATGCAAAGCAGTTACCTAAGCTTTAAATCTCAGTCTTCCAGAGTGGCGTTTCAACAAAGCAGTCATGAACTAAATCAGTTTCAGCTTCAAGCTGCGAAGCAAATAAAAAGCTTTATTGATTCTAGACGAGATAGTCATGTTGAGCTCAAAAAGTCATACTCAGAAGGCTTCAAGTTAATCGATGACTTGCTGAACCTCGAAGTAATTGCCGAAGAAGATAATGAATCGTTGACGCGAATTTTATCGTTTTCAAGTTCACAGATGGAGATAGACGTTTATATCACTCAGAGCAGATTGCGTCCGGAATATTCCGGGAATAACTTGCTTCAGTACGACTCTTATAGTCAGCATATCGTGCAAAGGAGCGCAGATCAGCGCTATTTATACCTACAGCTGCACTGTATTAGCAAGCCAGGAATTGGTCAGAACCAAGGCCCTGTTCATCTTGTTGGCGACTTTCGTTTCGAGGTGTCGTGATGAAAAAAAGGATGAAGATTGCATTTGTTTTGTGTTTGTTTAGTTTTTCCTTGCTTTCTAGTATGGCGTGTTATGCAAGTGAACCGATATCGACTGTTGCGGTGTTGAGCCCCGCTATTGTTGTTTCCGAGCCCGCACGCGCCTTTTCGTCGATTGACCCGCTTGGCTATAAAAAATTTAAAACGCAGTATCAGACTCGTAGAACGATGGCCTATGTCATTTCAGGGGAGGGTGAACTGCATGCCATTGATAAAGATAATGCCGAGGGAGGGCAGACATCCGCAGGGGAGTTATGGGCTTATATACACGAGGACCAAACTCTCAAGCTTGAATATCTGACTAAGTCTGAATCTGAGTCTCTGAAAGCAAGTGGATCTAGCTTACTTGATGTCACTTACTATACCTTTGATGCAAAAATATTTGATGAACGTTCAAAGGCACATCCACAAGCTTGGGGGACTTTGTTGCTGGTGGGTATGGGAACCAATAGTAGCCAGAGTCGTGAGCATAGTAATAGGTGTCTATTATTCGATATTACGGACCCTGCACAAACACCTTCTTTATTGGCTGAATTTAAACACACTTCAATGGGGCCGTGTACAAGCAAGCCTACCGCCCTGACTCTTCCCGATGCTTTTGGTGGGGATCCTCTTTGGTATTTGGCTTTTGGGGCAGGGCAAGGAACACTGCGGCCCGGCTTATTTTTTTATGACTTGCAGACAATGACATTAGATAAAGAAGTCTGGCTTCGTCAATTTCGACCTGAGGTAAAGAGTGGTCATATAGCTGGGATTTCGGCAGCAGATATTGATCAAGACGGCCTAACTGATCTCTTGTATTTCGGAACGATTGAGGCATCTAGAGTTCAGGAAAGTGGCAGCTTGTATTCTCTTACCTTTACTAGATCCCTGGATACAGCCACCTCTTCAAGAGCGGGTAAGTATTCCTCTCATCGAGAACGCTATATGACCCCTCAGCTAGCTAAACTATTTGCAGGCAGAGGTGCAATTTCTCACAAACCTTTACTCAAAAGAGGTTCTGAGGGAAAGGTTTGGTTATTCTTTTCGGCTGGCTCCTCAGTTTATGGTCTGATAGATGACTTTTCCAGGCAGAGAGTAAGTGAATTTCAGTTAAGCTCAAGCGGGGTTAAAAATAGAGGATGGGTTCGCACTCTTCCCAAGAACGAAGTATTTACCTCGGCAATAGTCGACTTGGGAGAGATAATTGTCTTGAACGCGTTTCGTCGAGACTGCAATGATTGCTCAGAATCCGGTTTGAATACCTTGAAGCTATATCATGCTTTTAGCGGGGAAGAAATTACCGATATCTTGGCGGACAAAAAACAGACACGAGTATTAGCCGGAAATTTGTTGCTTGATGAAGAAGGCTTCCCGAGGCAGCGTATAGACCACCTGATATCTGATTCAGCCTTGTTATCTCTTCTCGCTATCGATAACAAAAGCCTTTATGGAGAGGAGTCTAAACTCTTGGGCGTTGAGTTAGCCGAAGGTATAAGGCGCTTATCATGGTGGCAACGATGAATCGTTCTAGAGCCTTTACATTAATAGAGTTGCTTGTAAGTTTGGCAATTGTTTCCATTCTATTTTCACTGGCCTTACCTTCATACGAGTCCTACCAACAGCGGAGCCGCTTGACTGAGGGGAAGGCCTCTTTATTGCGTTTGCAGACTGAATTGGAGCGTTATGCAATGAGCTTTCAGCGCTACCCGCAAAGCTTATCGGAATTGCTTTCATATGATGAAGACGAGTTAGAATCGGATCACGGCTACTTCAATCTCTACATTGACTCTGGCCTAAGTGATTGTGACGAAGGGGCTTGTTATGCATTGGTCGCTGAGCCGATCATTGAAACTCGTTCGGATGAGAGGTTGGAGTTATATTCTGATGGCCGTAGAGAAGGGCAATGGAATTAACCACAGCTAACATTCTTTCCTCCGCTCGCTTCAACAATATCATCGCTGTTACTGTCGCGCCCTATTCTTAAGCGACCCTGGAAATTAATGATTAGGGCACGCGCATATTTCTCGTCATTGTTTTCTGGGCAATAGATGTAACTTCCGGCACTACCAAGGGGAAAACCAAGGCGGGAAAAAACAACTCTGTTTGTCGGGTTGTTAAAGCTTATTGTTCCAGAAGGGATAAAAGGGGTTTTGAGCTGGAGTAATAGTTCACTCTCATCACGTTTCTGGTCCTTGTCTTCGTCAATGAATATCATTGCGCCAGCTTGCCAACCTTGTTCGCACTGTAGGCCTGAAGAGGATGGGCATAAGGTAATGCGTGTTTGTCTGGCGAGCGCTTCTCTTTTTGCATGTCGAATGAATTGGCTCAAGTGGTTGATATTGCTGTCCGAACGGGCATTTTGGAAAATGTCATTGAAGGAAGGAATAACGACAAAGGTCAAGATAGAAACAATGGCCAAACAGGTGAGTAGCTCGACAAGTGTAATTCCACTTTGCCTGGATTTTTGTTCTTGATGGTACTTATTGCATCGGTGCATAACAGAAGGGGGCATTTTCATCACTCCTTGATAAAGATCATCCCTTGGAAAGAGTATTCTCTTGGCGATTGATATAAAATGCAAGTCGAAAACATCTTGCTAAAGGAAATGAGAAACTTGAAAGTAATCATCGTTGGCGCCGGTGCAATCGGTATGATGCAAGCCAGAGAATTGGCGTTAAAGGGCATTGAAGTCGTGCTGCTTGATAAAAGTGCTTGCGGTACTGAGGCCAGTTGGGCCGGAGGTGGAATCGTATCTCCCTTATACCCTTGGCGTTACTCTGAGCCAGTCACGGCTTTGGCAAGCTGGTCTCAGTCCTACTACCCGAATCTCGCACAGTCTTTAGAGGCCGAGAGTGATATTGACCCGGAATTGACTCGCCATGGCTTGTTAATGCTTCAGGTCGAGGATAGGGAAGCCGCACTTAAGTGGTCTGAAGAGCATCATAAATGGATGGAAACAGTAGATGCTGAGAAAATCTATGAGCTTGAGCCTGCTTTGCGTGAAGGTGTTAAAGATGGTTTGTGGATGTCTCAAGTTTCCAGTATCCGTAACCCTCGTTTACTGCAGGCTTTGTATACCTCTTTGCAGCGTAACCCCTTAGTAACTATTCATGAGGGCGCTGAAGTCTCATCGTTTCTGACGAATAAAGACAAACTCGATGGCGTTAAGCTGCATAATGGTGATGAGCATAGAGCTGATGCCGTCGTCATTTGTAGTGGCGCCTGGAGTCGCAGTGTCGCGAAAAGTGATGGTATTGAGGTTAAGCCGGTTAAAGGGCAAATGCTAATTTTTGATGCGCCTATTGGCCTGGTCAACCGGGTTGTGATGAACAATGGTAAGTATGTGATTCCACGTAGAGACGGAAAGGTACTGGCAGGTAGCACTCTGGAAGACGTCGGCTTTGATAAGCGCACAACGGAACAAGCAAAAGAGGAATTGGCAGATATGGCGATAGACCTCTTCCCGGGCTTGGCCTCCTGCCCTATCAGTGCGCATTGGTCGGGTCTACGCCCAGGCTCACCAGATGGCATTCCCTATATTGGCCAAATGAAGGAGTTTGACAACCTTTATATCAATGCCGGCCACTATCGCAATGGCTTGGTGCTCGCACCCGCTTCGGTTGCCTTACTCAGCGCTATTGTTAGTGGTGAATCGACGCCTATACCGAGTGAACCGTATAACCCTTTGATAAGAGTTTGAAGCTAATCTAGCTCAAGCTTCTTCAGCCGATAGCGCAGGGCTCTAAAACTAATTCCCAGCATTTTTGCAGCCGCCGTCCGGTTCCATTTTGTGGCGGCTAGGGCTTGTTCAATTTCATACCGTTCGATTTCTTCCAAATAGTCTTCCAGTGACTGTTCTGGAGGCCTCGCTGATATCCCTGCTTTAGCTGCGCCAGAGTTTTGTTCCCGGCTACCCAGTACTTGCGCTATCCGGTGTGTCGTTTGTGGTGGCGCTTGAGTATTAGAAGGGCTTTGGATATCTGGCCCCGTTTCGGCTGAATCGGCGCTTAAGTCCAGATCTCCAAGTTCAATGATATTGTCTTCACACAGTGTGAATGCTCTTTCGATGATATTTTCCAGTTCTCGTACATTTCCTGGAAAGCTATACTCTGACAGGCTCTCAAGTGCTGCATTGGAGAGCTTTGCGTCTGTGACGCCACAGTCCCGGGCTATCTTTTCCAGGAAATAGTCTGCGAGTAAGGAAACGTCTTCTTTGCGTTCCCTGAGCGAGGGTACATCGAGTTTGATGACATTAATTCGATAAAACAAATCTTGCCTGAAGCTGCCATCTTCAACGAGTTTGGCCAGGTCTTTATGGGTGGCGCTAAGAATTCGGACGTTAACTTGAACCTCTTCCTGTTCACCAACAGGCCGGATTCGCTTTTCCTGAATTGCACGTAAGAGCTTCACCTGCATTTCAAGAGGTAGGTCGGCGACTTCATCTAAAAATAGAGTGCCGCCGTCAGCTGCCCGAAATAGCCCGGATTTATCTTCGATTGCTCCACTAAAGCTACCTTTTTTGTGGCCAAAGAATTCACTCTCTACCAGCTCACTAGGAATAGCCCCACAGTTGACCGGGACAAAGCGGCCGGTACTAGCGCGAGGGCTGTTTTGATGAATCATTTTAGCGACCAGCTCTTTACCGCTACCTGACTCACCAGAAATATAAATTGGAGCTTGGCTACGTGCCAGTTTATCGATCTGTTTGTTGAGCTTCTGAATGGCTTTTGTTTTGCCTTTTATGTGCTCGGGTTGAGTGCTAGAGGGACTTTCGTTTGCCTTACGTTTTGATAACTCTAATGCGCTGGTCACCAGCCCTCGTAGCTGATTAAGGTCAACAGGCTTTGAAATAAAATCAAAAGCACCAGCCTTAAGGGCACTGATGGCTGTTTCGACGTTGCCGTACGCGGTAATCATGGCAACGGGCATATCGGGATGATTTTTTTGTATGAACGACACGAGATCAATGCCGTTGCCATCAGGCAAATTCATATCGGTGAGACAAAGGTCAAAGCTTTGTTCACTTAGGTAGGCCTTGGCGTCCATGATTGTCGCACTGCTACAGGTGTCTATCCCCATACGCATGAGTGTGATTTCTAACAGCTCTCGAATATCAGGTTCATCGTCGATAATTAAGGCGCGTTGCTTGGTCATATATTGAGTCTTGTCTGTCGCTTAGAAAGCATTAAGAAGAATAAGCCTATTGTTAAACAATTCGCTTGTGGTGAGCAAATACAATTCGAAAGCACGCACCAAGCTTAAGGTCTTTAAGAGCCTGATAAGCCTTATTGTCTAGTCGATGGTTATCAAACTTCCAATGCTGATGAAATTCGGTACTGGCCGGGTTGATATAGTCCAGATGAGCTTGGTTTGCTTCGCAGATTTCTCGTGATAAATACAAACCAAGTCCTGTGCCCTGAGATTCAGTGGTGAAGAATGGTTCAAATAAATGATGGGAGTTCTCTTCAGAGACTCCTTCACCCTGATCGATTACTTCGATATAGGCTTGGCCATCCTTTGTGGTTTTGGATAGCAATATAAATAACTGTGCGCTGCAATCTGACTTTAAGCCATGCCTAAGCCCATTGTCGATCAGGTTGATAAACACTTGCTCCATTTGGCTTGGGTCAAAGCGTGCTGTTGCGTCTTTGTCTGCAAGTATAATATTAATTCTGTCTGATGAGTGCAGGTGCCCTTTATATTCGCCGACGATTTTATCAATCCAGTTGGCCAAGGTGATGTCTTCAACTTCTGGCTCTGTTCGACGACTAAGTTGCAGAGTGTTTTCAATGATCTGATTTACACGCTTTGAGTGACGCTGGATGATATCCGTCATCTTATGGTCTGCCGGGTCAAGGTTTTCAGACTCAGCCAGGAGTTGTGTTGCGTGGCTAATTGCTCCTAATGGGTTTCTAACTTCATGCGCTATACTTGCGGTTAAGCGACCGAGAGAGGCCAGTTTCATATGTTGAGCTTGTTGCGCAGTCTTGCGAGTATCATCTAAAAAAACCAGGATGTCAGACTCTGCTTCATTTTGTAAGCGAGAGAAATTTGCCTGAACCAAAGGTTTTTCCTGGCTGACTCGAAAGGGAGTTGTACGTACGCCGGGTGCTTCTTTCCATAATGTTAGCCTATCAGCAATCAAGGAAGGTAAGGGCTGCTTTTCCGCCAGGCTGACTAAATCCAGGCAGGCATGGTTGATTAATTTAACCTCGCCTTGCTCACTACAGACGATAATACCTGTTCTCATGCTCTGGATAATCTGGTGGTTAAGCTTTTCCAGCTTTCTTAAATCTTGCTCTTGTTGTTTAAGTAAAGATTCATTTTCCGAAATCTTGATCGACAAATATTGGAGTATATAGGCACTCGCAAAGTACATGCAGCCAATCAGACCTGTCCGCGGGACATCGGAAAGTGAATTGAAGCCGTTAAGGAAGCGCTCACCCTCAATTAAAATAGTAAGCAGTGTGGCCCAGGCAGCGAATGAAAGTCCTATCCGTCCTCGAATAATGATATTACCTGCGGCGACACTGATAATGATCAGGTTAGCCAAACCACCAGAGATACCCGAGGCAAAATAGAACAAGGCATGCAAGAGCAGTATATCGAGAAGTAATGTAATAAAAATTTGCTTGGGGTGAGCGTCGATGAGAAAGCGAAATGCGAGTAGCCAAAAGAGGTTCAGCCCTAAATAAATTGGCGTAAGCGCCTCAAATATTAGAGGTGAGCGAAATTCTTGTACCACGCTGTGTTGCGATATTGATATTCCAAATAGCAGAATACTGACAACGACTCGATAAAAGTTATAGTAATTAAAAAGAGACTGGCTTTGCGGGGAGGTTTCCATAAACTTGGTTCTTGGGTCGTACTTATTCTGGTGTGGTAGGGGCGCCCGGATTGTTCCAGAGCTTTACCTGATTTCTGCCGTTATTCTTAGCTTCATACATTGCAATATCGGCACGCGTGACGAGCTCGTCAGCAGTCTTGGGGGACTTTTGAGATAAGCTGGATACACCAAAACTTGCAGTAAACTCGATAATATTGCCGTTTGATTCGAAGGCAGAGTTTGAAAATTCTTGGCATAGGGTGTTGGCAACATGCTCAGCTTCATTCAATGAGGTATCAACAAGCAAAATAATAAATTCTTCACCTCCGTAGCGCGCGATGATATCGCCTGAACGTGTGATAGTGTTTTTTAGAATTACTGCGGCATGGCGGAGGCATTCGTCTCCAGTTTTATGCCCATAGTTATCATTGATCGATTTGAAACGATCTAAATCGCATAATATGACAGACAACTCGCGGCGGTGCCGTTCAGCTCTTTTTAGCTCGATATGCAGGCGTGATTCAAAGTGCCGGCGATTGAATAGAGTGGTCAAGGAGTCGGTTGTAGAGGCTAACTCCAGGCGATTATTTGCTTGCTCAAGCTCGGTGAGCGCTCGTTGCATGGATTGAGTCCGCTCACGGACTTTGGACTCTAGCTGGGCATTGATAGTGGTTTGTGTTTCCAATAATTGCTCTTGCGACTCTCGTAGCCTCTTTTCACTTGAAAGTACAGATTCCTGGGCGAGAATGCGCATTTCTTTTTCACGGTTTATTCGGTTGGCTAGAGCAAGAGAAAGCAGGGATACCAAAAATAGAACACCAATTTGCCCTGCATTATTGGTAAAGAAATTGGCCGTCACGAGCCCGAATTTAACCGCGCCTAATGTACCAATCCCCAAGAAAGTTGTGGTCCAGGCGAGGCAGTAGTAGCGAGCATCAGAATGTCCCCGGAACAAAGCGATATACCCGAGTAGCATTGACATGGTGCAATTGATTAAAGCAAGAGCGCTGTTTAGACGTATCGTAATGCTATATGAAATGATAAAGGTCAGCACAAATGAGATGCTGGACACGACTGCTAAAGCTTGTGCAATGCGATAAGCTTTTGGGTTGGTTTCTTTGAGCTTTAAAAACTCAATAATCAGCACTAAAACGGTAATATTACAACCGCCGATAAAAACGGATATCGCGTAGCTATTCCATTCTAGAGCCTCTGGCCATAGATAGGCAAAGCCATAACCCTTTAGGCTTATTTGAAAGAGCAAGTAACTGAAAACGAAAAGAACATAGTAGAAATAGCTCATTTCCCTGATAGAGAAAAATAGCAATAAATTATAGATGACCATGATGCCGATGACGCCTGCCCAGATACCTTGCATCAGGTGGTCGTCAGAAGAAAATTTGGCATGACTCTCGGTGTCCCAGAGTATTAATGGTGCTTCGATAGTTCCCGCGGAAGCGATTCGCATGACGAACTCATTGCTTCCTTTGTTCAGTGTATACGGTAAAACAAAGTTTTGATGGCTTATTGGTCTTTGCTCAAAGGGATAGGTGTCACCGACTACATGCTGAGCAACAACTTGCCCTTTATTTACTTGATATAGTTCTACCTTATCCAGAAAAGGAATGGCTAGCTCTAGGTAAACATCGCTGGGCTTGTTGCTTGGGTTATCAATTCTAAACTTAAACCAAAAAGCTGAGTTGGTGAAGCCAAAGTTTGGGGAGGCTCGTTGTATGTGCTTCCATGCGTGTGTTTTATTTAGAATTGTATTAATACTATGGCGATGCTCCTCATCCTCTAAGTAGAGCATTTTTGAGCCTATCGGAATGCCTTGGCTTTTACCTGGTGTGTAAATTGTTGTGGGTGTAATACTCTGGTTAGGCGTAATGAAGCGGGTTTGGTCTGTTATCGATAAATTATCAGCATGAGCGCAGGTCACTGACATGAGTGCAATAATAAGCAAGCAGCAGCTAAAAGAACGCTTTATCAAATCCCTAATCTGGGGGCACATGGATGAGAGCACTAACAAACCTTGAACTAATGGCGAAAGAGTTGGACTGAAAAGGTCGTAATTTCCAGTTGATCTTTAAAAGTATAGGGCAAGTTGAGTGCTTGTCACGTTGACCAAGGATAAATCAACGTGACGAAGTTGGTATTCGTGGGATCTTACGTCTAAAGCGCTAGATCGATCTGAACAGGGCAATGGTCAGAACCCATAATATCGTTGAGAATATCGGCGGCTTTGATGTTGTCGCGCAAGCTTTGGGAGGCGAGGAAGTAATCAATCCTCCAGCCTACGTTCTTCGCACGGGCGCCGGCTCGATAGCTCCACCAACTATATTTGACGGTTTCAGGGTTTAGTTCTCGGTAAGTGTCTATAAAACCAGACGCAACGTAGCGGTCTAAACCGTCAATTTCTGCCTGCGTGTAGCCAGCACTTTTATTGTAGTTGGGCTTGGGACGGGCCAGGTCGATGTCTTTGTGCGCAACATTCAGGTCGCCACATAAGATAACTGGCTTGCTTTCTTCGAGTTTCTTTAAATAATCATTGAAGTCTTTGTCCCACTCTTGACGATAAGGCAAACGTTTAAGCTCACTACCAGAGTTTGGGGTGTAGACAGTAACCAAGTAAAAGCCGTCATACTCAGCAGCAATCACTCGACCTTCCTGATCGTGCTCTTCAATTCCCATATCGTATTGGACAGAAATAGGTGCGTGTTTGGTCAGAATAGCTGTGCCTGAGTAGCCTTTCTTCTCGGCAGAGTTACAGTAGATATGATAGCCCTCAAGATCTTTAAGTGCTTCCATCACCTGATCATCCTGGGCTTTGGTTTCTTGCAAGCATAGAACATCTGTTTCCATAGATTCGAGAGAGGAGAGAAAGTCTTTCTTCATCACCGCTCGAATACCGTTAACATTCCAAGAAACCAATCGCATTATAAAACCTCTCTTTAAATCAAATAACGTACACCAATTAATGCTCGCTAGAGCAGACGTACAGAAACGAGGGAGAGAGTTTAGTGAAAAAGGTTAAGGAAGAACAGGCTTAGGCACGATTTCGCAAATGACAGGTCAGTGGGTTCGCCGTAATTTGGTGTACACGAACCACCCTGTTATGGTGGTGAGGGAGTGTGGGGCCTTATAGGGTGCGCACTGCGCACCGCTAGTCGTGGCAAGGAGGCCTAGGGCGCTACGAGCCGCTGGCCTCATTAATGTCAGTCACATTCTGAGGATTGCTCAATTCCTCTAGAACTTCTGGTTTGCCCTTACATGCTTGAATAATCAGCTCCTTATGCTTGGCAAGTAAGAGGCCAAAGGATTCTGCTTGAGCTTCATCTACACCCGCTATTTGGCTTTCAATTAAGGTCGTAAATTGCTCACCAAGCTCTAGCATTTTGTCGTGAGCGTCTGCATCTTTTTTGTTTTCAAACATGACACCGTCCCGATCACATTTCCACATTGCAATGACTGGCATGACTCTTCTCCATCAAGCGATTATCAATTTAACTGTATATTAATACAGTATCGGGTTTAGTCAACCATTGTTTTTTGAACTTTTTGCTGCCATGGTGTTC
>NZ_LWGA01000403.1:0-795 GCF_001635235.1 Oleiphilus sp. HI0117
TTAGTTGGCGACGGCGAGGGGCAGGATACGGTTGCTAATATTCTGGATGGCTTTGACCTACAGATGGAAGCCGCAGATCTCGCGAGTTCTGATGATGTCGGTAATGCGGTTGAAGGTATGGCAGAAGCTTTAGGTGCGATGTCTATTGCTTATGAGAATAACTTCGACTTTGAGACTGGCGGTTTGTTAACTCCTTCAGAAGAAAATGAAGCAGAACTTACGTCGCTTCCAGCAGATGTAGTCGTCGAAGGTATTACGGTAAATATCTCACAAAGTGAAGGGGCTATTGTTCTAAGTGTTGATGAAACTGTTGTTATTGAAGACGATAGCGGCATAGCTCAGAACGTGAGTGTCGACATGATGGGTACTGTCGTCGACTTTACGATAGATGATGACTCTACTGAGTATGAAAATTATAACGAATCAACCAACGTTTATACTTGGGGCGATGAAGGTACCGTCTCAGGAAGTCTGGATATCGATGTGACTGGTACGGCATCGGTAGGAACTGTTCTGGTTACTCTAGAGGAAGGTTCAGGTCTAGAAGCTGAAGCCAACCTTTCATATGAAGGCAATGGTACAGAAGGACAGAGTAGCGGTAGCTACGATGACTACCTTAATGCCACCGTGACTGATTTTGATGCGGACTTTAATGTCAGCATTGAACAAACAGAGGCAGGTGAAGGACAAACTGATGGTCCAATGTCATTCTCTGNTATGTTGGGTCTAGACGCATCAATTGGTCGATTCATTGAGGACACAGAAGATACTTGGAACAATACCGAAACTAGTTGG
>NZ_LWGA01000404.1:0-508 GCF_001635235.1 Oleiphilus sp. HI0117
GAGCGAGGCGCACAGATCATAGACATCAATATGGGCTGCCCGGCCAAGAAAGTTTGTAACAAAGCAGCAGGCTCTGCACTGATGAGAGACGAAGACCTGGTAAAGGAAATCCTAAGTGCAGTGGTTGGGGCTGTCGACATTCCGGTGACGCTAAAAATACGCACTGGCTGGGATAAAAACTCTCGAAATGCATTAACGATCGCTAAAATGGCAGAGCAAAGCGGTATTGCAGCTCTCGCCATTCACGGCCGAACTCGAGCTTGCGCTTACCAAGGACAAGCTGAATACGACACCATCGCTCAAGTAAAAGAGGCGATAAGCATACCCGTTCTTGCTAACGGCGATATTGATTCGCCCGAGAAAGCAGAACAGGTATTGAAGCAAACAGGAGTTGACGGTCTGCTAATAGGTCGAGCTGCACAAGGCTGCCCTTGGATTTTTGATGATATCAACCACTACCTTAAGCACGGTACCAAGCGTGAAGAAAGACCGTTGGCCACCGTTCGCG
>NZ_LWGA01000405.1:0-305 GCF_001635235.1 Oleiphilus sp. HI0117
CGCCTTTACCGTTCGCCATCAAATATTTGCCGTCTCCTGCTTGGCGCTGTTTGGCCAGTCGCTCAGGGAAGGCGATGAGTAAGAGTTTGCCAAGGTCTGCAGGGTAGATAGTCGGCTCAATATCTGCTTTCGAAGCGGCTAATTTTGCTAATTGCTTTTGCAGCGACTGAGTGCTTGAGAAGGCTTGCTCGACTCGTGAACGATGGAAGGCGTAGTCTTTAAGGGACTGTGCTTTGTCTCGGCCAAAATCCGACAGCGCGTTGAGACGTCTGGATATGTCGGTATCTCTATTATGGAGAAAGATA
>NZ_LWGA01000406.1:0-526 GCF_001635235.1 Oleiphilus sp. HI0117
GGATTGTTCAGCTATTCCCTTCTATACATAAAAATTATTGCTAACGCCTTTATTTCGAGTCGTTACAGCTAAATATTGGAAGTCGAGTGTTTCAAACACCTAGACATATTTGTGTAAGGTTCTTTCTAAATCTTCTCTTATAATTGGTTTACTCACATAATCTGTCATGCCGGCCGCCAGGCACTTCTCCCTGTCACCTTTCATTGCGTTGGCCGTTAACGCCAGAATTGGGACATTTTTATACGCCTCGCCGCCTAAGCCTTCGCGGATGTTCTTACTTGCTTCATAGCCATCCATTTCAGGCATCTGGCAATCCATTAACACCAGGTCATATATTTTATCGCTACTGTTTAAAGTAGCCAAAGCTTCTACACCATTGCCAGCCACGTCGATGTGATACCCCATATGGGACAGCAATTCTTTGGCAACCAGCTGGTTAATTTCATTATCTTCAACTAATAATATCTGCACCGCATGAGGTTTAATGCCCGAACCCTCTGACTCACCTTTCAGGGAAACTTCCGGT
>NZ_LWGA01000407.1:0-462 GCF_001635235.1 Oleiphilus sp. HI0117
CATGCACCACCGAAGATGTTCACCGTTTCTGGGTCAAGCCCTAGGTCAATGATAGGCATCATTGCAACCATTGCGAAGGCTTCGTTGATTTCATACAAATCAACATCTTCTTTAGTCCAGCCTGTCTTAGCAAACAAGTTTTCAATTGCGCCAACAGGAGCGATTGTAAATTCACTTGGGTGCTGGGATTGCGTAGCATGACCAACGATACGAGCAACAGGCTTAAGGCCACGTGCTTCAGCTTCGCTTTCACGCATTAGAACAAGTGCTGATGCGCCATCTGAGATTGATGAAGCATTCGCTGCAGTGATGGTACCATCTTTAGCAAAAGCTGCGCGAAGACTAGGGATTTTCTCGATGTTAGCGTTGAATGGCTGCTCATCGTGCTCAACCACAGTATCGCCACGGCGAGACTTAACGGTTACTGGAACGATTTCAGCTTTTAGCAAACCTTCTTCCGTT
>NZ_LWGA01000408.1:0-608 GCF_001635235.1 Oleiphilus sp. HI0117
TTTTATTCGTGGGTTTACTATCTCCCGATATCCATTCTTGTTTGCCGTTCGAAGCCAATCGTTTCTTTGCGGCTTTGGGTTTCGGTTTTGCTGTCTGTTTTGGTGCCGGTTTCTTAACTGGCTTCTTTTCGGGTTGTTCTATCTTTGTCGACAAGCGCGAGCTGGATGTCTTTTCAGTGCTTGGCGGGGTGCTGTCAGACGCACTGCGAATAATCGTTTTGTTGGGGTCGTGAGCCGGTCCGTTTACTTCGAAGGTTAATACGTCCAGCTTGATTTTGTCGCCATTTTTAACAGCTGATTGTTTTACTTGTCTACCATTTAAAAAGGTGCCGTTGGAGGAGTCGAGATCTTCCATGTATAGCTGGCCACTTTTAACTTCTAATGCTACGTGCTTTCTGGAAAGGTGTTCCAGAGGTAGCGTTATGTCGCAGCTTGGGTCTCGACCAATAACGACGCGTTTATTGATGACAAAACGGCTTTGGTCTAGCCAGCTTGCGCTAGAGTAGATAGACCAACCCGCAGAGTAGTTTGTCGTGGAACCTGCATTGCTCTGTTCATTCACAGACTTTGGGTCGATTAGTTCCAGTTCAATAGAGCCAATGGTGATG
>NZ_LWGA01000409.1:0-266 GCF_001635235.1 Oleiphilus sp. HI0117
CTTGATTTTGTCGCCATTTTTAACAGCTGATTGTTTTACTTGTCTACCATTTAAAAAGGTGCCGTTGGAGGAGTCGAGATCTTCCATGTATAGCTGGCCACTTTTAACTTCTAATGCTACGTGCTTTCTGGAAAGGTGTTCCAGAGGTAGCGTTATGTCGCAGCTTGGGTCTCGACCAATAACGACGCGTTTATTGATGACAAAACGGCTTTGGTCTAGCCAGCTTGCGCTAGAGTAGATAGACCAACCCGCAGAGTAGTTTGTCG
>NZ_LWGA01000410.1:0-395 GCF_001635235.1 Oleiphilus sp. HI0117
CTGGTAAGGCCTGGCGATGGGCTCTTGATTGACGAATGCGTCGATATAGGCCTTATCCATACTGTGCTTACAGTGCGCCAACGTGATATGTGGGGTGAACTGACGGGAGTCGATTTTGATGCCCGCTTCGCGTAGTGAGTGGCTAATCATTTTTTGCAGCCGAGCTAAGTCATCATTCAGGGCGAGCCCGAGCCATAAAATGTTCTTACTCTTTTTAGGGGAAAAGACTCCGGTTTGAGTGAAGTGAGTACTAAAGGCATTGAATTGGATATTCTGCAGTGCTTGGCTGACCACCTTAGGCTCTGCTTCACCAATAAACTGTAAGGTCATATGCAAGAGTTCAGGGCGAAGTAAGCGAGCGCCCTCAGCTGTTGGCGGCTGATACTGTAACACTT
>NZ_LWGA01000411.1:0-461 GCF_001635235.1 Oleiphilus sp. HI0117
CGCTGNTCCGATCTCTGTGTGAAACGGTTGAATATAGTGATGAAGGCCGCTGTGTCGAGGCGACCTTGGCACTTAATCCGAATGATAGAAAAGAAAGATATCCACCAATTGCTCCGGCATAATTTCTTCGAATTGGGATAAAAGCTTTTCGTTTCGACGTATTTCTTGAAACTCATCACTATCAAATAGGCCTGAAAGGGCCATGATAGGAAGTAGCAATTCGGCGGTAACATCTTCACCTTTGCAGAACCATGCCTTTTCTTTGTAGAAGAAACCTTCCATAAAGCCTGTGCACCAGCTTTCAAGACAGGCATCGTAGTGAGTTTCGCTGTCGTCATCAGTTTCATCGCTGTAGGGTAAGAGTATATCGCGGTCTTCATTAATCTCTTCAAGCAATGTCGACTTGATCTCTTCGATACAGCTTTCAATAGTGGCGATTTCAGATTCACTAAGCTCGATAT
>NZ_LWGA01000412.1:0-444 GCF_001635235.1 Oleiphilus sp. HI0117
TGAACAAGCCATGATAGGAGTTGATCGCTCTGAACTTCTAGCTGGCACCAGAAGCCTACCTATTGAGAGCCATACCCTCTTTTACAGGGTTACAGCTGATACGGTGGAGATTATTCGTGCATTACATCGTCGCCAAGATCCTCAGCGGCACCTGACATAGTTCAATATTTAGCTGACAACGGGGTCAGACTCGATTGAAACCATCCTGTTGGAATCTAGCGCGAGCGTTGTGATATTCTTCCCTTAACTTAATTGATAAGGATATCACATGAAAATCCTACACCACGGAGCGGTGAATGGCGTAACGGGTTCGTGTCACGAGCTTCGCATTTCTGATAAAAACAGTTCTGAACAACAAGGTATTCTGATTGATTGCGGATTGTTTCAAGGGGCCGAGACCTCTGGGCAGTCGAGTGAAAGCCAGCTTGAAATCGACTTCCCAGT
>NZ_LWGA01000413.1:0-18779 GCF_001635235.1 Oleiphilus sp. HI0117
TAATGATGTAATTTCCTAGTGCTTTATCTACTAATACTAAATCTATTCGGGAAGCAGATAATTTTAATAGGTTCTGTTTATCTGTCGTTACGGGGGCGAGGGTTAGGCCTGCTTCATCGAAGCCTGGTGGGTTGGCGTATCCGCGAACAACGCCGATGGTGTAGGGTTTTAGATCTGAATAACTTTGATAATTGATTTGAGCGTCTTTGCGTTTGAATAAAACTACTTTATTTGCAGGGAGCTCTGCAGAATAGGCGAAATCTTTTTCTCGATCTTTCCTGTACCAGGCGGTATAGATACCGTCGAATTTACCTTCTTTGGTCCATTCTAGCGCTCTAGACCATGGCAGTTGTTCTTTCGTTACTTTGTAATTTTTTAATTTAAAAGCAGCTGAAATGATTTCACTTATAGGGCCTCCATTCTCTAGAGTCTTTCCGTAGTAGGGTGGGTAATCAACGTAAGAAAGGGATACCTGTTTTTCGGAAGAATAAGCAAGGGTTGCTGTAAGTAGCCCCAATAATGCTAAATTTGTAGAGAATAATAAGCTTTTCATAATTTCTACCTAATCACGCTTGATTTATAAGTTATAGTTAATAGCTCGCTTAATATGCTAACCGTTCTTTTATAACCAGTATTGTAGTTTTTCTAACATTTCTTCTGGTGAAAAAGGTTTTGATAAATAGTCGTTCATACCCGCTTCGATACACTTGTCTCGATCGCCTTTCATCGCGTGAGCTGTCATGGCGACCACTGGTATTCTTGTATAATGTTCACCCGCAGACCCTTTTCGAATTTTTCTAGTCGCTTCGTAGCCATCCATAATTGGCATTTGGCAGTCCATTAATATCAGGTCGAATTGTGTATTACTTTCTTTCAATATTTGAATGGCTTCCTGCCCATTATTAGCGGTGGTGCAAGGGTAGTTGTTTTCATCAAGAATCACTTCGGCTATCAATTGGTTTGTTTTGACATCTTCTACCAACAAAATATTGAAACTGCCTAGAGAGGCTTTGTTGTCACGTTCTCGTGGCTCAAGTGTGTTGATGGCTTGTGGCGTTTCCCAATATCTAATAATAGCTGAACGGTAAATGTGCTGCCGCATCCTAATTTACTCACCACGTCTACGTGACCTCCCATCATTTCAGATAGTTCGCGCACGATAGTTAAGCCTAAACCTGTCCCGCCATACTTACGTGTGGTAGAGCTGTCCTCTTGTGAGAAAATATCGAAGATTGTGCCGAGTTTTGCTTGTTTTATACCTACTCCAGTATCAGTAATACTAATACTCACTTTTATTTTATCGCCAACTTCTAAGGTCGAAGCGGTCATTTTGATAATGCCTTGTTCGGTAAACTTTTCTGCATTGCTGACTAGATTCGAAACGATTTGCTTAATTCTATTCGGGTCACCTTTTAAATACTGATGAGAAATGTCTGTGCACTGGAGTTCAAGCTTGACGCCTTTCTTTTCAACAGTCCCTTTCCATAAGCTTTCTTGGTGACGAAGAAGCTCAGAAAGGTCAAAATCGATATATTCGAGTTTTAGCTTGCCAGCTTCTATTTTCGAAATATCTAATATTTCGTTTAGTAGTGACAGTAAGGATTCTGCGCTAGAAAGAGATAGTTCAGCCTGATCTCGCTGCTGTTCGCTTAGATCGCTACCTAGTAGCAAGTGGAGCATACCCATAATGCCGTTCATGGGAGTTCTGATCTCGTGGCTCATGCTGGCTAAAAACTCGCTTTTAGCAACGTCTGCAGCCACGGCTTTTTGTTTTGCATCTACAAGGTCTTGATGAGCCCCTACCTCGGCATCAATGTCCTGCACTGAACCATACAAACGAAGGCAGACTCCATCTTCAAACTCTGCTTCACCGGTACTAGTGATCCAAATATGATGGCCTTTATGTGTTTTTACTTTTAACTGTTCAGCCCAAGGCGTGCCGGATCTGATGGCTTCGAGTTGGAGTGCTTCAAGTTTCCCCATGCTTTGTTCGGGATAGAATTGCTTGATAGAGTCGGGCGTGGGAGTGAAGCTATCGTCTACCTCAAATATCTCTCTCGTTTTTGACGACCAGGTTAGCACTTTACTTTGAACGTCATATTCCCATGCGCCTATTCGTGCCTGGCTGCTCATTGCTTCTAGTAGACTACTCTGTCGCTTAAGCATGCTCGTACGTTTGCTGACAATGTCTTCAAGATTTGAGTTAAGCGAAAGCAAGTTGTTTTTCGATTTATCAAGACGCTTTTTAAGTGATGTGAATACATTATCTAAGCGCCGTAATTCACGGCTATCAAGCCCGGGGTGTGAGAGTTCAGCAGATAGAGTTGGCCTATCGTCATGTATGTTGTCAAAGTCAGTTGTTTCCATCTTAATCAGAAACTTATCAAGTGCTTTAACTAGAAACTTGTTAAACGCCCACAGAAAGAGTATCCATAGCACAATTGACTTAATAACAGCGTTCACCAAAATGAATAGAAAATTGTGTTTAACTTGGTCTATTACTATGTCTCTGCTTGAAAACAAGTAAAGTGTACCCATTTTACGTCCATCGTAGCTCACCTCGAATTCTTGATAGAACTTATTTGCCCAGCTGTCTTTATCTACGTTCTCTTTGGGGCTATTTCCATCGACGAAAATCTGTTTCGATTCTGAATCTATCAGCAGGATTCCTGAAATATCGGCAAGCCCTAATACCCCCTGGAGCGTAGCTTCAAGTTGCTCCATATCATAATTCCACCAAGCTGTGGCAATAGACTTTCCAAAGATCGATTGGTAGGTAATAAGGTTACGGTCTATGCGTAACTTTTGTTGCTGGTACTCGTTATACATATGTACAGCAGTGATCACCAAAGTAATCAGCAATTAGAGTGAAAAGACAACTCTTAGAAGCCTTACACCCAAGCTGTAGCCCTGATTGTTGGCTTTGTCGCCATCGTTCAAAATGATCACCATTGTTAGAAGTGGAAATATCTAAACCACTGATCCTCAAGTGTAGTTTAATGAGAGAAGATCGCTAGTGGGTGAGTGATTCTGAATCAATTTTTGTGGCTCTAGATATGCCGATATGTAGTGTTTTAAGTGGTGAATAGGGGCTGAGCGTTTAGAATTCGGGTTGTTATCTATGCAAATAGCCAAGATGATAAGATGAACAACAATTATCTTTTCAGCTTTGTTTCATGTGTTAAAGTTGCGTTCTAGCGAAAGGCTTACGCTTATTTAGGGTGTATACGCCTTGTATTACTTGTTATGGACACACTATGTATAGATTTATTTTCTTCTCCGTTTTATCTCTTTTTACCTGTTCAGTTTATTCAGCACCTGAAACGCAAGGCTCTGCACTGGATGAGCTTGTAGAGTCTCTGAATAGGATAAAAACTCTTTCTGCGACTTTTGTACAATATTCTGTTGATCAGCGTGGTGCACGTATTCAGGAGTCTAAAGGTGAGCTTAAAGCAGATAGAGCAGGCAAATTCTTCTGGCGTACCTATGAACCGCTCGAACAAATTGTTATCTCTGATGGAAAGGAGGTAACTGTTTATGACCCTGACTTAGAGCAGGCAACTATCCAAGCTGTGGGCTCGCAGGTGCAAACGACTCCCGCAATATTGTTTAGTGGTGATACTCAAAAAATTGGTCAGCTATTTGAGGTAGAAATGGCATGGTTTGAACCATCAATAAGGCAGTTCACTTTAAAGCCAAAATCAGAGGAAAGCTTATTTGAGGGGCTGAAGTTACGTTTCTCTGGTTCGAATGTGAGCGAACTCCGGATCACAGATGCTTTAGGGCAAGAAAGTACAATGAGCTTTATTCAGTCGCAAGTTAATTTAGAGCTGCCAAGTAATACCTTTACGCCTGAATTACCAGAAGGTACTGACATTATTAGAGATGTCCAAATACCCGGCTCATAGGTAGATAGAAAATGTCTTTATTCGATGACGCGCCGCTTTTTAGTGAATCCCAGAAAGAATCTACAAGCAAACGCTATGCGCCTTTAGCTGCGCGTGTAAGACCTGCAGACCTGTCAGAGTATGTTGGTCAAAGTCACCTGGTAGGGCCTTCTCGTCCATTAAGGCAAGCCATAGATAAACAAGCTCTTCATTCTATGATCTTATGGGGGCCGCCTGGCGTCGGCAAGACTACTTTTGCGAATCTATTAGCTGAGCACTTCGATGCCAACTTCTTGCCCTTATCTGCAGTATTGAGTGGTGTGAAAGATATCCGTTCGGCGATTGAACAGGCAAAGATGTATCGTCAACAAACGGGTAGGGACACAATACTTTTCGTAGATGAAGTCCACCGCTTTAATAAGTCCCAGCAAGATGCTTTTTTACCCTTTGTTGAAGATGGCACTGTTATCTTTATCGGCGCGACAACCGAAAACCCCTCGTTTGAATTGAATAATGCATTACTTTCACGTGCAAGGGTTTATGTATTAAAAAAGTTGGACTCGCACGAAACCGCTTTGGTTATAAGCAACGCTTTAGCGCATCGAAATGGCTTCCCCGATATTGACGTGAAAATAGACGAATCGCTAGTCGATATTTTGGCAAAGGTTGCAGATGGTGACGCTCGCAAGGCCTTAAACTTTCTTGAACTAGCAGTTGATCTGGCGGATAGAGATGCTAAGCGGTGCGTCGTTAGTAAAGAGAATATTGAAGAGGTTATCCAAAGTTCGCTTAAGCGCTTCGATAAAGGCGGAGACATCTTCTACGAACAAATATCTGCTCTGCATAAATCTGTTAGAGGTTCTGATCCCGACGCCGCGCTATATTGGTTTGTCCGTATGATTGATGCCGGTTGTGACCCTCTATATATAGCCAGGCGCGTAGTTAGGATGGCGAGTGAGGATATTGGTAATGCAGACCCCCGAGCGTTAACACTTGCTTTAAATGCCTGGGATGTTCAGGAGCGCTTAGGTAGCCCCGAAGGTGAGCTGAGTATAGCGCACGCTGTGATTTACTTAGCTGTCGCCCCAAAGAGCAATGCGGTATACAGCGCTTTTAATGCCTGTCGACGTTTGGTGCAGGAAGGCGGAGATGAGACAGTGCCAATGCATTTAAGAAATGCGCCTACACAGCTCATGAAAGATCAGGGTATGGGAATGGAGTACCGTTACGCTCATGATGAGCCTGATGGCTTTGCTGCTGGTGAATGTTATTTTCCTGAAGACCTTGCTGGCACGCAGTTATATCACCCGGTAAATCGTGGTTTAGAGCTAAAAATTGGCGAAAAAATGGCGCGTCTCAGGCAGTTAAATGCAGAGTCAGAACAAAAAAGATTTCCCTAACTTTGCTACAATTTACTAATAGACTATTTATTCGCCCTAGTCCTAAGGTTGATTTATTGGCGTTAAGTCTTTAGCTATCAGTAATCGAGATTTCATATATGAGTACACACCCTTTTTTAAAGCTGCTATTGAGTATCCTGGCCTTGTCCTTAGTTGCTTGTGGAAGCGGTAGTAAGCTGAGTGATGATACTTACGATGGCTTGGTGACAATCGAAGGCCAGGTGAGCGTAAAGCCTGATACCAATGTAGATCTTGATGTTGAGCAAACATGCTCCACGCTTAGTGAGCAGAATAACTCTCTTTTTTCGGCCCAGCTGGTTAGTAACCCGATTACAATTGGAGGCTACATAAATGGCAAGTCTCAGGATCTTGGTTTTTGCTATCAGTTTGAGGAAGATCTTGATGATTATTACCGAGTTTCCTTGGTCGAAGGCCAGACTGTAAGTTTAAGTGTCTTTCCTGCTAACGAAGAGGAATTCAATATCAATGCCCTTGTTGAACTCAGGGCAGTAGATCAGTCTGGCGTCGTTGTGGCTGAACTATCTATATCAGAACCGGGTGCCAAATCTTTAGTTGTTCCCCTTACCAATGAATACTATGTGCGCGTAGCCACAACACAAGGGCACGATGCGCTACTGTATACGCTATCGCTTTCACAAAACTTAAGTGCTGATAATGCACGCCTGCTAAGTGAAGCGAGTCGCTTAGACTTCGTGCCAGGCGAGGTGCTACTTGCATTCGATCAGAGTTCAAGTGCTCAAGGCGCATCAACACGCAGTCGTTCACTTGATAGCTTGCAACGGACTTTAGTAGAGCGCTACGGACTAGAATATTCCAAGCGGGCGGGTTTGAGTGCAGAGTTATTTCGTTTCGATGCGACCGTTAATAGTAACTTAAGAGTAAATTCAAGCACCTCTTGGTCCAAGGCTAGTAAGCTCGAAAGAAAATGGCGAACGCTGGTTTTGTTAGAAGAGCTAAAAGCACTAGATGGTATTGAGGTCGCAGAGCCAAACTACTATCGCCGAGCTACCTTCGTCCCGAACGACAGTCGTTATTCAGAACAGTGGAATCTGTCACTACTTAAGGTTGAAGATGCATGGAATACTGCTACAGGTGACGGGGTAATTGTTGCTGTCATCGACAGTGGAATCAATCCCGATCATCCTGATCTGCGCAACCAGTTGACTACAAGTGGTTACGATTTTATTTCCGACACAGAATATTCCGGAGACGAAGACGGTTTCGATGATGACCCTACGGATTTGAGTCGAGTGCATCATGGTTCGCATGTTGCTGGAATTGTCGCTGCCCAAAGTAATAATAGTGAAGGCATATCGGGTGTAGCATTTAATTCAAGAGTCATGGCTCTTCGCGTTCTAGGGGTAGAAAATGAAGACGGTGTTAGCCAAGGAACCGATGCGGACTTGGCGAATGCGATCATGTATGCAGGAGGCTTAGACAATGATAGCGGTGAGCTGCCTAGTGACCCTGCCGATGTGATCAATCTTTCTCTCGGTGGCGAAGGCTTCTCTGATACCTTGAAGACCGCAATCGATGCAGTTATTGCTAAAGGCATTATCGTAATTGCTGCAGCGGGGAATGAGTCGAGTAGCGAAAAGTTTTATCCGGCTGCATTTGACGGTGTGACGGCAGTGAGTTCGGTGACGTCAGAGTTAGCCTTATCCGGTTTTTCTAACTACGGAACATACATTGATGTGGCAGCGCCCGGCGGCTCTTCCAACGAGCAATCTACGATTGAAGGTCAGCAAGGTATTATCAGTACTGTCTCTGGGGCGGGATATAGTGAGTACCTAGGAACCTCAATGGCCGCCCCCCATGTTTCAGGTGTGGCTGCGCTAATGAAGTCGGTAGATCCTGATCTCAATGCTTCAAGTTTTAGCTACGCATTAGAGAACGGCCTCATCACTGACTTGATTGGTGGTTCATCCAGTTTCGGCAATGGCCTAATTAATGCGCATAAAGCCGTTGCATGGGCATCTGGAAGCAACGATATACCTGACTCCTTGTATTACTTTCCGCAATCGTTCTCTTTCTTTAATGATGCTGTCAATGCAAAGCTATATTTGTCTAACCCAGGCAATGGTAGCGTTATTGTCTCCGGTATTACACCAAGTGAAGCTGACGCCAGTTGGTTAGATGTTCGTCAGGATGATACAGATTCCAATGGTTTAGGGATCTATACGGTAGAAATTAATAGTGCAGCGATTCCAGTAAACACCTTTAAGAAAGGTAGTTTGATCATAGAATATCAAATAAATGATGGTGCGGTGCAAACTGCATCGCTTGATGTAATCGCATCGAATACTATTTCTGGTAACGAATCGGTCGGTAATCTTTATATATCGCTTATTGCCTTAGATGAGGTTTTGAACGCTTTGCCAGAAGAACCTATTTTTGCTACATCTACCGTGGCAGGATCTTTGTCTGACGGTGTATACAGCTATCGCTTTGAGAATATCCCGGTCGGCGAGTATTTTGTTAGAGCAAGTACCAATAATGATGGCGATGAGCGCTCATTTGACGATGGAGAAGCAAAAGGAATCTATCCGAATTACTACTCGTTCGAGACCTTAAACGCAAATCGGGAAGTGATCAGTGGCATTGACTTTAGTGTTCAGTTCTTTGAATCAAATATCGAGGCTCTCGATGTGCTTGAGATTGGTGCGAGTCACTACCCCTTAGACTTAAGTGAAGACTAGGTATTGGCAGCCTCTCTATTCTCGGTTAAGCTTCACTAAATAAAATCCCTCCTCATTAATAGCAGCATAAGAAGTATATGGCAGACAATAACTCATCTCCGAAGCAATATAACGCCGACTCAATCGAAGTACTAAGTGGTTTGGACCCGGTTAAGAAAAGACCGGGGATGTATACTGAAACCACTCGGCCCAATCACCTTGCTCAGGAAGTAATCGATAACAGTGTCGATGAAGCGCTTGCGGGTCACGCCAGTAAAATTGATGTTGTATTGTATGAAGATGGTTCTTTGTCAGTTGCCGATAACGGGCGCGGGATGCCCGTAGATATTCACTCTGAAGAAGGTGTACCAGGGGTAGAACTAATCTTAAGTAAGCTACATGCTGGCGGTAAGTTCTCCAATGAAAACTACAACTTCTCGGGCGGTCTACACGGCGTTGGTGTATCGGTTGTAAACGCTTTGACTACCAAGCTTGAAATTTTGATCAAGCGCGATGGAAAGCTACATAAGATAGCCTTTGCTGACGGTTTTAAAACTGAAGACTTACATGTGATTGATTCGGTGGGTAAGCGTAATACGGGAACGGAGTTACGCTTTTGGCCTGATGCACAATACTTTGATACGGTGAAGTTCTCAGTTAGTCGTTTACGCCACATTCTTCGTGCCAAGGCCGTATTGTGTCCTGGTCTGGCAGTTACTTTTACTAATAAACAGACCGATGAAAAAGACGAATGGCACTTCCAGGATGGCTTAAAAGACTACCTATTGTCGGCAACTAACGGTCTAGAAACTTGCCCCTCAGCCCCTTTTAGTGGATCAATGGCCGGTAATACCGAAGCTGTAGACTGGGCCATACAATGGTTAGTTGAAGGTGGTGAGATAACTCAGGAGAGCTACGTTAACTTGATACCTACTGCTCAAGGTGGAACGCATGTTAACGGCTTTCGTACCGGCTGCTTGGAAGCGATGAGAGAGTTTTGTGAGTTCAGAAACCTCCTTCCGCGTGGTATCAAACTGAGCTCTGAAGATATATGGGACAAGAGCTGTTTTGTTCTATCAGCCAAGCTTCAAGACCCTCAATTTTCCGGACAGACTAAAGAGCGCCTATCTTCGCGTGAAGCTGCCGCCTTTATTTCCGGTGTCGTCAAAGACTCCTTCAGTTTGTGGCTTAATCAGCATACTGATGATGCTGAAAAGTTAGCAGAGCTGTGTATCAGTAATGCTCAGAAGCGCCTAAAAGCAGCGAAGAAAGTTGTTCGTAAGAAAGTGACCTCCGGCCCGGCATTGCCTGGTAAGCTTGCTGATTGCTCTGGTGTAGAGACTATGAACTCCGAGTTGTTTCTAGTAGAGGGTGACTCGGCTGGTGGCTCAGCCAAACAGGCGCGTGACCGTGAATATCAAGCGATTATGCCGCTCAGAGGTAAGATCCTAAACACATGGGAAGTAGACTCTGGTCAGATTTTAGCCTCACAAGAAGTGCATGATATCGCAGTAGCCTTGGGGGTCGATCCAAATTCAGAGGACTTAGAAGGCCTACGTTACGGTAAAGTTTGTATCTTGGCAGATGCTGATTCAGATGGTCTTCATATCGCAACCTTACTTTGCGCTTTGTTTGTTAAACACTTTAGAACTTTGGTCGAACGTGGTCACGTGTTCGTTGCGATGCCACCATTATATCGAATTGATATCGGTAAAGAGGTTTATTACGCGTTAGACGAAGCTGAACGAAAGGGTATTCTTGACCGTATCGAAGCGGAAAAGAAAAGGGGAAAAATAAACGTCCAGCGCTTCAAAGGGCTAGGTGAAATGAACCCGCTTCAGCTGCGTGAAACAACAATGGCCCGTGACACTCGCCGCCTAGTGCAACTTACCATTGATGATCATGACCTCACCAACGAGAACATGGATATGTTATTGGGTAAAAAACGTGCCGCAGATCGTAAAGCCTGGTTAGAAGAGAAGGGCGATCTAGCTGAGATTTGATCTTAAATATTGGCCAAATAGCTTATCGGCTTAAAGCCATTCAAGTTCGTCAAGCGCTTTACGCGCTTCTGCAAGACTGCAATTAGTTTCAGCAACGAGCTGATTAACTGTAATCGCCGGTGCTTGGCGCGCAATGGTGACTAACTGTTCATGTGAGTGCGTCTTTTCTTGTTGCGCGAGCAACTTGGCAATCCATAGCCAGCTTGGCTCATCTGAGTTGTATAGTTCGTTGACAACCGTTTTCTTATCTTGATAAGACAGCTCTAGCTTCCAATTACGTGATCGACCTTTTCTAGTGAGTTTTCCTCCATTCTTTTTCAATAGAGCTTTTAATTGATCCGTATGTTTTGTGCGTCTTACTAAGCTGTTTAGTGTTATTTCTATATGAGTGTTCATATTGAGCTTGTGTACAAAACCTGTACTAACTTTTAAGGTGGTATAAATGTCACGAAAATGTCGACAGCTTTGTTTTCTAAAAATGTTTAGATATTCCATTATTGATTTTTAGATAGTCATAGTGACTATCATATCAAAAACTCGTTGCGGTCAATATTAAGCGTCAGGCAGAACGTACTATTAGATTTCCCTGAATAGTAACGATAAAAGCAAGCTCTTTGGCGAGTCAAATTTATACAGCGGGCGTATGGCTATGGGTGTGCCTTATTTATCGAAAAAAGCGCTAACCAATGTCAGGGGGCGTTAGGAAAAGGGTACTGCAGGGTAGATTGCAGTACCGTAAAGACTTAGTTTTACCTTGATGTGCAGTTACCCCACTTACACTCAATCAATACGTAAGAGTCATCAGCGCAAACGGCTTCGAATATTTCTAAGGGCCAGTTCGATTTGAGTGTCGTAATTTCAGCTCCAGGGCAGATGGTACGATGCGCCAGCCTGCGTGCATTCATGCTACTTCTAGAGAAGGAGACACCGGTCTTATTGACGATTTTTGCCTGTTCCAGCTCTAAGTCCTGACCGCGTGTCTTTTTGTCTTGCATTAATTTGAGGAGCAATCCGTAGCGCTCATTGTTCTCGCTAAGGTCACGTTCACCATCTCGATAGGAGGTCATTAACTCAATGCAGCCACTTTCTTCTAGACCATTTTCGATTACTTGTTTAGCTTGCTTTTCTGCGGCTTGAACAATGTCGAAATTTAGACCCATTGCGTATCTAGCTCCGGTTTCCTGACGGTCGCCGGTTAGTTTGATTAGGTTGTAAGAAAAACCGTAATCAGCGGCTTCAACGACAACGCCGTTTCTTTCCCACCACTCCTTTTTAGCACGCCAAACTTGCTGTTCTGAGCGCTTACTTAGGTTTGTGCAGTGATCAGCAAGCTTTCTAAAGGTGACATCTTCAACCAGGGTCTGGAAAATGGCTTGTTCTTGTGGCTTTCGAGTAGGCCCCGAACAGGCTGCAATGAAAAAGGCTAGAATTATGACACTGGTACGTAAAAGCACGCTGTACTCCTGAGATCTGTTGGCAACTGGCAATGAATTAGTTCAGAAATTTTTCTGAACTGATCAATTAAGTGTAATGCTAAACGCGAGAATGTAAATGTCGAATGCTTAGTTATGTTCGCAATGTTAGAGATGTACGATCGTTTAGGTATCTTGGCTTATTCAGGTACAGAAGATCGTTTTGATTTGAGCAGGTTAACTATGTTTTCCCGATACAGCATTAAGAGTGAAATAACGAAGAATAAAGCATGAACAGCCCACATTCCGATAGCCGGTGGTAGATCGCCTTTTTCAACTTTACTGCGCGCTGTCATCAATAACCCGAGATAGGCTACATAGATTAGCATTGCTGGGAATAGGTGGACAAAGCGACCCTGTCTGGGGTTAACCTTGCTGAAGGCAACCGCTAGCAAGCAAACGATAGGTGCTAGGAAGGGGAGTGAAAGCCGCCACTGAAGTTCGGCCGCTGAAGCGTTGTCTTGGGCGCTCAACAACTGACTGGTCGGCCGAGCAGCTATCTTATAAGATTTCGCTTCTTTCACTGTTTGGTCATCAATTCTTACACCCAGCATATCAAACTGCATGACTTTAAATGCATTCTCTCCAGGGCTACCAAGATAGCGCGTGCCATTGTGGAGTAGTAGAAACTTTTCACCTGTTGTTTCATTGGTATTCATTACGCCATATTCAGCGTAAGTTTGTGACTGCCTCTCGGTTTCCGCAATATATACACCAAATAGCGTTTTTTTATCGTCGCTAATAGACTCTACATAGGTGACTCTTCCTTGGGAACGCTGCTCTTGAAAGCGTCCTGCAAATAATAATTCAAACTCTGATAGATTTGCGCTCTCGGTTAACAAGTCTTTTGCTTTCTGAAAACCCCATGGTGTTGCGTATAGGCTGGTTGTACCGACGAAAATTGCGATAAGTACAGAGAGGCTAAGAGACATTTTCAGTAGACGGTTTCGGCTCATGCCGCAGGAGTGCAAAACGGTCATTTCGCTTTCAAGGTACATGCGCCCATAAGCGAGCAAAATACCAATATAGAACCCTAGAGGTAAAATGACTTGTAGAAACTCCGGTAGGCGATAGGCCATAACGGGAAACAAAACATCAGCTGAAAGCCGTCCTGATGCAACTTTATCCAGGTAGCGTATAAAGCGGCCACTCATAAATACCAACAGCAGAATAAATGTTACTGACAGCATTGAGACGAATACTTGTCGCGCTAAATACCTAAAGATTATCAAGTGTGACCCTTTCACTCGTAAAATTATTAAAGCCGCCCGATTGGAACGTCGATTTGTATAGTGTGGCAGCAGCTAAATTTGCTTCACCTAGTAAAATCGAGGCAAGTGTACCACGATAAGTAAAATGGTTGCAGCGGGTAGCACTTAGTTAGCATGATCGAAAGGCATAATCGATAAGATTTGTTTCGATTGGCCAGGAAGGATGGATGGAGGTAGTTGATAATCACCAATTGCATAACGATGAAGCGCTAGGACCTGGTTTCGAAAGCGTCCAAACATACGTTTTATTTGATGGTACCGGCCTTCTTGTAGGCTTAGTTCTGCTTCAAACTCAGAAAGAATCTTAAGTTCGACAGGGCGAGTATGAATGTTTTCGTAAGCGAAGTGCATGCCTTCAGCAAAGGCTTTTATATATTCATGGCTTATAGGCTTGGCCAGTCGAACACGATATCTTTTAAGTACTCCGCAATTAGCATCGCTTAGTTGTCTTGACCATTCTCCGTCATTTGTAAGCAATACAAGGCCGGTAGAGTTTAAATCAAGACGACCGGCTATATGCAATTGATCCTTAAAATCGTAAGGAAGTAAGTCAATCACAGTTTTGTGTTGCTTATCCTTGGTTGCGCATACAACGCCCTTAGGCTTATTGAGCATTAGGTAAAGTGCATGATTATTCTGTATATCTGTTTTATCAACCGTGACGCGAGTGAATTGTTTAATCGGTAAACTGGCGAATGAAGCAGGAACATCATTAACTAGGACTCTTCTTTGCGCAATGAGAGTTTGAACTTCTCTTTTGCTAATCGAAAGTTTTTTGCTTACTAGGCGATCAAGGCGAGTTGCAGAGTATCCCATAGTTAAATGCCCGGTCATTTATATAGCTGTTTCGCCGGGCACTTTACAGAACTTTATAGAAAAATTAAACAGATCTTACGCAGCGCTCAGCTTACTCTTGGATGACTTTGTTTTAGGTGAAATAACCTGTATCTCGGCAGTTCCTGGTTTGGCAGTGTTTAACAAACTAGCAAACTTGTTTTTAATAGAGGCCAAACCAGGTACTTTTTCAGTAATTTTTTCGCTTACCTTTTCGGGAAGAGAGTGTTCTACCAAGCGCCTGGCAACGGTACCTAACATTGGCACCATTTTCCCTTTAGCATAAGGAACGCCATAGCGCTCGCAGATATTCTGGACTTTTGGGCCAAGCTCTCGATAACGCCACGCTGGCAGGTCTGGGTAGAGATGGTGCTCTATCTGGTGACTCAAATGCCCACTCATAATGTGAGTTAAAAGGCCCCCTTCAAAATTGCTGGAACCAAGAATTTGGCGTAGATACCACTGTCCCTTTGTCTCTGCCTCCATTTCCTTTTCAGTGAAGGTGAAATTGCCATCAGGTAGATGACCGCAGTAAATAACAGCAAAAGCCCACACGTTTCTAATTACTTGGGCGCTTACATTTCCGGCAAGAACCTTTGGTGCTAGTGGCCCGGCAAGTGCGGGGTAGAAGACATACTCCTTGAGGCCTTTCTTGCTTGCTTTGGCGACAAATTCTTTAAGTTCCTGAAATACTTCCGGAAGAGGCAGTAGGTCATCGTGTTCTGCCTGACGTAACCATTTTGGTAGCAAGTACTGAGTAAGCTGAAGATCATACAGGCTTACCGAAAACTCAAATGCCAATGCATTGGCGACATTGAATGGAACCTGTAGCAAGTGAATCGGTTTCCATTCAATATCTTCAGAAAAACGGTATAGACCAAAGCCGTAATCGGTATCTTTACCTATTACGTTGGTATATGCGTGGTGGTGATGGTTATGTGCTCGTTTCCAGTTTTTAGCGGTGCCAGTCATCGTCCACTCATAGTCAGAGTTATACGTTTCATCGCCCATGAAATCATATTGACCGTGAATAACGTTGTGGCCTATCTCCATATTTTCGAGAATATGTGCTGCGCTCAAGCTGGCGACACCCAGGGCCCAGCTAACCGGTTCGATACTAAAATGAATCAATAGGCGACCTGATATTTCCAAATAACGCTGTATGTCGACAATTTGTTGAAAATAGTCGATATCTTCTTTTCCTAGCTTTGACTCGATAGAGTAGCGTAACTCGTCCAGTTCTTTTTGGAAGTCATTGATTTGCTGAGGGCTTAAATCTGGCTTATCGCTACTTTTAAACGCTGTTTTAATATCGACCAGTGTTTTTTTTGTACTTTCTTGAACCTTGCTTTGATTGCTCATAAAACTGTCCTATAACTCGATGTGAGTTGCTGTTTTCGCAACGGATATGCAGGGAAGGATGTAGTCATTATCTTTTGTCGACTCTTCCCCGGTTGCTAGATTGACGGTAGTGCCTGAAACTTTCTTGCAGCGGCAGGTTCGGCAGATTCCGGTGCGGCATGCTGATTTAGGCTTCAAACCGGCCGCTTCAGCTTCCTGCAATATTGTTCTTGCTGGGCTTGATACGACTGATGCATCTAAGGAGTCGAATTGAAGCTCGCTCGAGTAGCCTAATGTACTGGCATCAGCCAGGTCTGAAGTGAAGTTCTCTAGATGGATTTTTGAAGGGGCTATGCTTAGCTGCTCAAATATTTCCATAGATGCCTTCATAAAACCTTGGGGGCCACACATGTAGATGTCGCGACTTGATAAGTCAGGAACGAGTGATTGAAGTTGTGAACTATTTATTAGGCCGCTTTTCTTTCCGCGTGAGCCAGTTTCTAGCACAAACTGACTATTAATATTTGAGCGACTGCTTGTTAACTCTTCAATCTCTTTTTTAAAAATAAGATCTTTGGCTGACTTAGCGTAATTTATAAACACAATATCACTGCGGTTACCTGTTTTTGACAGGTAGCGAAGCATTGACATGACGGGAGTTATGCCGCTTCCTGCAGAGAGAAAAAGAATCTTTCCTGGAGGGTGGTAGGGTAATACAAATTGTCCCTGCGCCTTACTGACATTGATTTCGTCTCCAACTTTAAGCTGTGAGAATAGCCAGTTTGAAGCTAATCCTTTTTCTATGCACTTAACCGTAATGGCGTACTCGTTTTGTTGTGCATGATCAAAGCCTAGCTCTGGCTGTGAAGACAAGGTGTATGTTCTTTCAACGGTTTCGCCTTTATTGTCGAACTTTATATTAATATGAGAGCCAGCGCTGTGATGATTTAAAGACTGTTTAGTTTTGAAGTAATAACTTTTGGTATCGTGTGTCTCTTTGACTATCCGGCTAATGCGTGCATTAATGGTAGGGGAGCGTTCATCAATAACTTCGCTCGCTGGTTTGTTTAGTCCAGCAGTGCTCTTGAAAAGATCTGCTACTTTCCGAGGCAGTTGCTTTAAAGACGCAACATCATTGAATGGTCGTTTCTGGCTGAGTGTGTCCATAATTTTCCTCGAGAGTGGTAGTAATTTAGGAGAACAGTTGTACTCTTAGATATAGACGTTATAGAAGGGGGTGTTGTTTGTCAATATAAACTTACAGGTGTACTCTGGAGTTTGATGTATGTCAGTTTATTGAAGGGGGGAGTTTTATAGGTGTAGAGTGGTGGCATTAGCAAGTCTATAAAAAATTCTTATAGCATTAGCTGTTGATTAATAGGTGTACCCAGATGCTGGCAGCGTAGCCGAGCGCGATGACTGGCGTCCATCTTAAATGGCTGAAGAAGGTATACTTTCCCCGAGCCTGGCCCATTAGAGCGACACCTGCGGCCGAACCGATTGATAACAGGCTGCCGCCAACACCGGCGGTCAGTGTGACCAATAGCCACTGTACGTGTGGCATGTCAGGGTTCATTGTTAGAATGGCGTACATCACCGGGATATTGTCAATTAAAGCAGATAAGACACCCACCATGATATTAGCGTTTGTTGCGCCAAATTCACCGTAGATATACTCAGAGCTAATTCCAAGGTAGCCAAGGAATCCCAGGCCTCCAACAGCCATTATGACGCCATAAAAAAAGAATAGCGTGTCCCACTCAGCATGGGCGATTTTAGAGAATACATCAAAGTCATAAGGGTCTTGGTTCGCGCCGGGAGGGTACTCAGAGCCGTGGTTCCAGGATTTGGACTTTTGGTTGAGGAAGTAACCGTAGAATTTAAGGTAGGCAAGGCCTGTGAGCATGCCAAATACCGGTGGGATGTGTAAGACGCTATGAAAGGTGACAGCCGTCGCAATAGTTAGGATAAATAAAATAGCTATAGGAACTCCACCAAACTTAACCGGGCGAGCATTTCCTTCAGGGTCATCGGGTGTGCCTTTATGGATTGCAAAGTGCATGATGCTTGCGGGAACTAAAAAGTTGACCAAGGAGGGGAGAAAGAGTGCAAAAAAATCGCTGAATTCGATAATACCTTTTTGCCAGACCATTAGCGTGGTGATGTCGCCGAAGGGGCTGAATGCGCCACCGGCATTTGCTGCGACAACAATGTTAACGCAGCTGACCGAGACGAAGTTAGACTTACCATTTGCGACAGCGATAACGACGGCGCAAAGTATAAGTGCGGTAGTTAGATTGTCTGCGATCGGTGAAATTACGAACGCCAGGAAACCTGTGAACCAGAAAAGTTGGCGATAACTAAAACCTTTTGATATTAGCCAGTAACGTAAATCATCAAACAACCCTCTCTCTACCATGGCATTAATATAGGTCATGGCGACAAGTAAGAAGAAAAATAGCTCACTATATTCAAGGAAGTTATGCCGGATTGCAGGCTCAATTAATTCGCTATCACCAGAGCGGTGGTACGCAAAAGCAATAATAATCCATATCAGAGAGGCGGCTAGAAGAACTGGTTTGGACTTTCGCAGGTGTATTTTTTCTTCAAGTACGACAAAAACATAAGCGAGACAGAAGACGCTTAATGCCAGATAGCCAGTCCATGACGAGCTTAAATCATAGGGCTTAATCAGTTGTGGCTCACTATGCGCATTGGTAGCGAGTAGCGTGCAAGCGATTACTAATACAAAGCGTAAGCCTGGCATGATTATGGGTAGAGGCTTGAGCATAGTGCTTCAAATCATTGTTGTTTTTGGATAGTTGATGATAAACAACTTTATCTCGTTTTGACCAGTGTCTCTAAGGCTTAATATGTGCGTATGGGGGCTAATTAGACGATTCTAGACGTAAATCAATTTGGGGAAGGGAATTCTAGGCAAGGTTTATAGAGACGGCTAGCCAGAAGCGAAAGGTTCTGGCTAGTTTGGGCGTCGCGATGTGTCGCTCTATTTACCGCACTCATCCTCTAGGCGGCTGATAGTTTCCATCATGTCAAGCCGACAACTGAGCATTAGCTCTTCAAGGTCGTCTTTACTAAGGTCTTTTGTTTCAATGGGTGGAAGTATTTCGATAATCGCCTGACCATTCGTGCGGTTGTTGAGACTAAAACCTTTTAAGTAAGGGCTTGTACATACGGGAACAATAGGAACGCCTGCGTTGATGGCCGTTACAAATGCGCCTTTTTTAAATGGAAGCATGTTCTTGCCACGATTACGTGTGCCTTCTGCAAAAAACCAAATATTGGTTTTCTTTTCAGTGAGGGCTGTTTTGGTAATCTCCATTGCTTCCATCGCTTTTTTAGGGTTACCTCGGTCAACTAACACGTTGCCAGCTAGCCAGTAAAGCTGGCCAAAAAATGGAATCCATTTAAGGCTTTTTTTACCCAAGCTGACTGTGCGTGGCGGCACGGAATATCCAGTTACAAATAAGTCCCAGTTGCTTTGGTGATTGGCTACCACGATAAAAGGACGATCGCTTGGATAATTATGGGCGTTAACCAATTTTGGCTTAATACCAATAATAGGCAGGCCGAAAAACGCAAATGTCTGTGCGCACCAGCGGCTGTTAGTCGGGTGAAAGGGGCGAATAATTCCGTAAAGAAGGCCGAGAGCGCAACTGATGACAAAGTGAATAGATAATAAGGAATAACGAATAAAACGAATCATTAGACTCTCAGTGCAAGTAATTAAAGTTTGAGTACAAGTGTACGCTATTGGGCGAACTCATTACAGTGTCTTGGATTGAATCATTGGAAATTAATGGTTGAATCTACAACTGAAAAGAGTTCAACACGATCATCGTGCTGAGTGT
>NZ_LWGA01000414.1:0-3175 GCF_001635235.1 Oleiphilus sp. HI0117
GCGGACACGTCCATCTGGAAAAAAAGCTTTCTTGATCGAGGTAAAGACACCTTCAACACGCGAAGCAATAATACTCGCTCGCTGAGGGCAGAAACAAAATACACGTAATTCACACTCGAAGTCACTTTGCTGTGCCAAACAAATCTGCAAATAAGACTGCAGGGTTTGCATCAGGGTATCACCCACTTCAAAACGGTGCGCACTGACTTCATTCCAGCTATTAATACTGATTTGATCTATCGTGCGTACCAGGTTAAAGCGATCGGTACTGTAGTCGAGTGCATCTGTACGATCACTTAAACGCTGCATCCCCCGTTCCGCTAATTCTTCCATGGGGTCTAAACCAACGCTCACAAACAAGACCACCTGTGTAACCTGCGCAGCCTTAACAAAGCTTGCCTGATTCACTGGTGGAAGAGGTACGCTAATACTTTGCTGCAAAGCACGAATCATCTGCTGAACTTCTTGTAGCCTGTAGCCCGTATCACCCGGTACCAGACTTAAGCGAGTGGAGCTATTTACAATGCCGTTAAAATATAGCCATGCAAGTAACTCCACCATCGAAGTAAATTTCTTCAAGGGCACTTCAAACGAAGCATCTGAATCAGTACTTAGATTCCTGTATAACAGCCAGCCGCTTTGCTCACTTGGCATCAACTGAGAGCTGGTATGGTGAATAGCCAGGTTCTCTTCCCATAAGTCCCCGACAATACCCGGATTAACCCGCTCAACCTTACCTGCTTTCTTCTGAAAATTTGCGTATAGCTTTCTGCCCAGGAGGTTAAGGTCTTCAGCGGTAATACTGGAGCGAATACCATGAGTGCGAGCATACTGTGACAAAAACCGATAACAGTAACTCAACTCTGCCACTAAGACTTGGCGCTCGACCAGAACCTCATCAACTTTCCATTTGGCGCGAGAGTCCAGGTACCTGAACTTACTCTCTGACCAACCCCAGGTTCGGACAATTTTTTCCAATAGTTTTCTCTGCCATGAAGGCCCCCTTCCCGATGGGGATCGAGAGAGTTTTTTCGCAACTTTAATGTAAAAGCTCTTCTGAACAATATCGAGCCGTTTATGTTCTTTTCTTTTATTTAAATAAGCTTCGAGACGCTGATAGACAAGAAGATATGGATCCAGATCTTCAATACCTAATTCATCATCATAAACAGCGCGCTTATAAACCTGACTCAAAGTTTCAGCTTCCGGAAGCTCTTGGGCATAAACTTCCGCCAGCAAGATTTTCAGTACTGATTTATAGGGCGAGTCCAGGCCTTTATATAGCTGCCATAGCCCAGCACCTATCAACTCACTTTTAGGAATAAACGCAGCGCTACCAAAATCGAGAACCTCTTGCTGTTTAATAAAACGTTTACTCAACAGGAGATCAACTTTCTCCTCGTATTCTCCTTCTAAATTTGGTGGAATCAGCCACCAAATTGGGTAACGCCCCGCTAATAAAATCGCAGTACGATAAAACTCGTCCAGCAGCAAATAATGTTGTGCAGAACCACTACTTTCTTTATCCATGCGGTTATTCAAGTGCCCAGCCTTAAACTTTTCCGCATTCATCAAAAAAGTATGAAGCTCCAAGCCTAGACTGTTTGCCCAATCATCTATCTTCTTGGCTTTTTCTGCGAGCGAAGCCATAGCGTCTTCGCCCAGGCCAGGGTCAAAGCACAACCATAAGTCCACATCACTCGCTTCAGAGTGCGCTAAGGTTCCAGTACTGCCCATCATGTAGAGAGCATGTATCTGGCTAAGCTGGCGGGAGCCTGACTTAAACTTAAAGGTCTGGCTAAAGGACTTTGCAATACTTAAAGCTGCTTTATCGGGTTGATAAGCCGACACGCCGGCGGGTGCATCTTGCGCGACATAACCCGGCATCAGAGGGTGGTTAACGTGGTAAAGTAAAGGCAATACATAAAGGATATCTTGATGTCGGGAAGACAAGCCCTGTCGACAGCGCTCGAAGCGATCAGCATTGACCTGCAAAAAACGGTTCTTAATGGTCTTTAAGAGTTTCCGGTCGACACCATCTTTATAGTCTGGCGCTAATTTGGTTTTAAATGTGCTCATACCCAGTCTACTACCAGATCCAGAAAGGGCTTATCAGCCATAAAACTAAAATAACTCGATCTCTGATTCCATCAACGAATCTTCCACCACGACCGGCTCACTAACAAAACTAATCTCTTCGGAAAAGAACTCCACTCCGATGTGAAAAGCACAAGCTTCCCCATCTACCTCAATATAACTGGAGAAGCGGGTAGGGCCAGGTTCAATCAAGTCGTTCAACTCAACACCAAAAGACGTCGTCGGCAGCCCCAAGGTAATCTCTTGCTCATGCGACATTAACTTTGTCTTCAAACGCCCGATCAACTGATTGGCCATTTCAGAGATCCAATCTTCCAGGGACTCCTCATCAACGACAGTGATGTTTGGTACCGGATAGGTCATAGCAAGTACAGTCATAGGCAGCTCAAGCGCAAGCGCAAGCTTGATTTCCATATCTTCAGAACCTGCATCGATAAGCGCTACCGGCGCATCTAACCAATCAGCCTCGTTAGCCGGTGACATGTTCACATCACAACTAAGGCTTGCCAGAAGCTCTTTCAAAGAGTCTTCATAAAGAACATGAATATGTTGTGCTACTTCTAGTGATTTCATAACGTTAGCTGTCTGCGCACCTTTCCATTTAAAGCAGGCTATCCCTAGGGACCACTTTCTGAGTTTAATATATTAATATGCGTCGAATAAGCTTAGACCAAGAATAATCACTAAGCCAAAGCACGCTTACAAAAATATCTCAAAATTAAGCGAGTTTAGTACTATAGTTTTTTCATGTAATAATTGTTTATCATTTTCGCGCTAAACAATCGAGCTAGCCCAAAAGCATACTCACAAGAACAACAAGGCAAACAATCTTGAGCGATAACGTACTCTCTTCTATCTCTTACTTGCATCAGTTTATTCGGTATAGCGAAGAGCAAAACCTGGAACTCAATTACTCACACATTACTAACACACTAGAAAAGCATAAGGGGCANGNCTTAGTTGTGATGTGAACATGTCACCGGCTAACGAGGCTGATTGGTTAGATGCGCCGGTAGCGCTTATCGATGCAGGTTCTGAAGATATGGAAATCAAGCTTGCGCTTGCGCTTGAGCTGCCT
>NZ_LWGA01000415.1:0-405 GCF_001635235.1 Oleiphilus sp. HI0117
CCAGCGTTAGCTTCGATACCGCCAGCCAAACCAGCTAGACGACCGTCATCTACAGCACCGTATGCTAGAGCCAATGCAGCTAGACCTTCAGCACCGTAAAAATCAGACAAACCACGATCTAAAATGTTTTCGCCAGTAGCAGCGGAACCAGCAATATCGATGTTCATACGGATATTGTCAAGCATGTCAGTGTTGTTTGCTAGGTTATTCGGGTCATCAGTAAGATTTTGGTTACCACCGATTTTGATATCGTTGATGAATAGGCTACCAGCATCTTTATACATGAACTGACCGATAGAAACTTTAGATTCTATATCGATAGTCAAACCAGCTTGACCAGTTAGCTCGCCCATTGCTGAGTCGTCTAGAGCTTTAAGTTCAGCTTGTGCGCCAGCAGAAGCAGCA
>NZ_LWGA01000416.1:0-857 GCF_001635235.1 Oleiphilus sp. HI0117
ATAGGTCTCGTCCAGAGAATCCTGAGTCGCATGGAAAGAGTAGGCATCTTTCATTAAAAACTCACGGGCACGCATCACACCAAAGCGCGGGCGGCGCTCGTCTCTAAATTTTGTCTGGATCTGATAAAAGTTTGCCGGTAATTGCTTATAGCTGCTCAGTTCATTGCGAGCCAGGTCGGTGATCACTTCTTCATGCGTAGGGCCGAGGCAAAAGTCTCGTTGGTGACGATCTTTGATACGCAATAACTCACCGCCATATTGCTGCCAGCGACCAGACTCTTCCCAAAGTTCTGCAGGCTGAACAACAGGCATAGAAAGTTCTTGTCCGCCAGCCTTATCCATTTCCTCACGAACAATCGCTTCTACTTTACGTAGCACTCTTAAACCCATGGGCATCCAGTTGTATAAACCTGATGCGAGTTTACGAATCAAGCCTGCACGAAGCATTAGCTGATGGCTGATGACTTCAGCGTCAGCTGGAGTTTCTTTTTGAGTAGCGATTAAAAAACGACTTGCGCGCATGAGGCAATGATTTCCTTTGAGTGTAAAAATATAATGGCGTATTTTAAATAGCTAAGTGCTGATCGTATAGTCCTGAATCAAATAATTAATACAATCTTGGAGTAGAACATGACATTACAGGCCGCAGATGTGCAAGCCCGCATAAGAGAGTGGGTGCCAATGGCTGAGGATATCGACTTGAAAATCGAGGAGATCAAGCCCGGCTACGCGCGGATTCGAATTCCTTTTCAAGATAAATGTATTCGGCCGGGTGGCACGGTATCGGGCCCGGTTATGATGACCGCAGGTGATACGGCGATGTATGCTGCGATACTTGGAAGCCTGGGCGAGGTCGC
>NZ_LWGA01000417.1:0-294 GCF_001635235.1 Oleiphilus sp. HI0117
TCTTAGTCATTGCTATGGTTATTTTGGAGATAGAATGATCGCAGCTAATCAGATTCCTAATATTCTAACTGTTATTCGAATCCTGCTGGTGATTCCTTTTGCGATGAGCGTATATTCCGCGCAATATTTGCAGGCTTTGATTCTATTCTTTGTAGCAGGTCTTTCAGATGGAGTTGATGGTTTCTTGGCTCGCCAATTTAATTGGAAGTCGCGATTTGGTGCCATAGCTGACCCTTTGGCAGATAAACTACTGCTCGTTACGGCTTACGTAATGCTTGCTTGGACAGAGCAAAT
>NZ_LWGA01000418.1:0-716 GCF_001635235.1 Oleiphilus sp. HI0117
GGAAAGACTGTTTTTAGTGGGGGCGACTCCCCCGAAATTAAGATACGTCATATGCATATTAAGCAGGTTCTTAACCTGTATTTGTTAACTACGCTTTAAATGCCGAGAGTGATTCATGCCTGTAAATCTCCAGCCAAAATATAAACGAATTCTTCTAAAACTTAGTGGTGAAGCTCTAATGGGCGATGAGGACTTTGGGATCGATCCAAAAGTACTTGATCGCATGGCTTTAGAAATTGGTCAGCTGATTGGTATAGGTGTTCAGGTTGGCATGGTCATAGGTGGTGGTAACTTGTTTAGAGGTGCTGCCCTAAGCCAGGCTGGAATGGATCGTGTTACTGGTGATCATATGGGTATGCTGGCTACGGTTATGAATGCCTTGGCGATGCGTGACGCATTAGAACGATCCAATATATCAACGCGTGTTATGTCAGCTATCCCGATGAGTGGTGTTGTTGAGCATTACGATCGGCGCAGAGCGGTTAGAGATCTTAAAGATGGTGATGTTGTAATATTCAGCGCAGGAACGGGTAACCCTTTCTTTACAACTGACTCTGCNGCATGTCTACGAGGTATTGAGATTGATGCTGATGTTGTATTGAAGGCAACAAAAGTAGATGGTGTCTACAACGCTGACCCGATGAAAGATCCGACAGCCGTGAAGTATGATGCTTTGAGTTATGATGAAGTCTTGGATAAAAAGTTAGGTGTAATGG
>NZ_LWGA01000419.1:0-289 GCF_001635235.1 Oleiphilus sp. HI0117
TTACCAAGCTCTCAATTAGCTTTTGTATACTCGTTTCTTGCTCTATCGCAATAATCTTCAGTGCTTTCAATGTTTTCTTATCTAAACGTAGGGAGGTATTTTTCTTAGCCTTCTCTTTTTTCTCGGATGCATGCACTTGATCAAGCTGAGGAGTCTTAGCCGTACCTTTCGACACTGCATCGGTTTTCTTATCTGTACTCTTGCGACTCATAAAGAGACCCCTTGTCGTTTCACTACCCTATAAACGGCATAGTAACATCCATTCATCCATATTGCCGAGCACCATAAA
>NZ_LWGA01000420.1:0-493 GCF_001635235.1 Oleiphilus sp. HI0117
TTTAAGACGGCCCTGAAAACCTACGTTGGCTTCCAGGGCCTCTCTATCACTTTCCAAGAATGATAATAATGAGTGAGACAACTCGGGACACAGAATGAATCCAATTGAAAATATCGCTTTAATCGCTCACGATAATCGTAAAAGCGACCTTGTTGCTTGGCTAAACCAACATATCGAAGCTTTAAGTAGCTGCCAGTTCACTACGACAGGAACAAGCGGTAAGCTCATCGAAGAAAAAACAGGCCTAAGCGTGAACCGTGTTCAAAGCGGCCCTTTAGGTGGTGACCAGCAAATAGGCGCACTAATTGCTGACGGCAAAATTGATTTGCTGATCTTTTTTTGGGATCCACTCGAACCCATGTCTCATGACCCGGATATTAAAGCGCTACTCCGACTGGCAACGCTTTGGAATATTCCCGTCGCGTGTAACAAGAGCACCGCTGACTTTATCGTCCATTCTCCACTAATGAATAATTATCAGCGCGAAACACCC
>NZ_LWGA01000421.1:0-301 GCF_001635235.1 Oleiphilus sp. HI0117
CAATGTGAAAATCTACTACGTTGGGCAAGCCGGGTTTTTGAGGTTGGGCACTCTATTGCTCATGCACAATACCACCGGCATGGTGCTTATCTCGTTTATCACTCTGACCTACCAGGTTTCTCGAGATTAACTCAGCTGCACCTTTCTGTGATAGTACGTACTCACAGACGGAAATTTAGTGATGAGCCTTTTATTGGAATGAGTAAACAGGAAACGCAAACACTGAAGCGCCTGTGCACAATATTCAGACTGGCGGTTGCGCTGACAGCAGAACGTAATCAAGCTGAAACGGATTTCACCC
>NZ_LWGA01000422.1:0-309 GCF_001635235.1 Oleiphilus sp. HI0117
TCGGCTTGTTCATTGCCTCCATATACCTTGTCTCAAGAAGTTCAGGAAGAGATGAAGGAAGTCGTTAAAGCTATGGGTCTAGAACTTGGTGTTGTAGGTTTGATGAACGTCCAGTTGGCTTATCAGGATGGTTTGATTTACGTGATCGAGGTTAACCCTCGAGCATCACGTACAGTACCGTTTGTTTCTAAAGCTATTGGCACTTCATTGGCGAAGGTTGCTGCACGTTGTATGGCAGGTAAAACCCTGGCAGAGGCGGGCTTTACCGAGGAAGTGGTGCCTAAGCACTTCAGTGTCAAAGAGTCTGTT
>NZ_LWGA01000423.1:0-558 GCF_001635235.1 Oleiphilus sp. HI0117
AAAGCCTTAAAGCAGGGGCAGCGTCACTATAGCCCAATTATTTTTGATGAATACGCTCAGCCAGGAGAGACCCTGGTTGCAGCAGTTTTACCCTACAATATGCCTGGTAATATTCAGGTTTTTTTCTTTTTGCATCACGATACCTATCAGTTAATTATATTGGACGAGCAGGGTAGCCTGTTGCGCCTGGTTTTAACGGGGCGTGACGAGATGCTACTACTTTCTGCATTGAATGAGTGCCTGGTTCGGATGTTGGAAACAAGGCAGCTCTCAGATATGAGCCTGGGAGGTGAAATGCCTACGGTGAGCTTTAATAAAATCACCAAGGCGAAAGACGGTGGTTATCGTATACGGGCGCTGAAAGATATTCCACACTGTGCAGTGAGTGAGGTACAGGTTCATGTTAGCAGTGAAGGCTACCAGTCGAACTGCGACTTGAGCGTTCAGGGTATGGAGTTTAGTAATGCCGCGCATGGAGAGCAGCAATATGAAGCGCTTATCCATTATGCTAATAAGCAGCAGGTATCTGACCGACTGCCGCTTATGGTGTCGGAGGTC
>NZ_LWGA01000424.1:0-9310 GCF_001635235.1 Oleiphilus sp. HI0117
TTCTCGAGGAAGGCTTCACCAGCTTTCATGATGTTGTGAGCAAAAAGCTCGACGGCTTTTTCTTCCTGATGAATATCCAGCGACAAGCCATTCATCAAAGCATCGTTGTGATAAGTTTCGACAAAATCGAGCGCGATTCTAAAGTAGGTCGCTTTAATTGAGCGGAATGTTTCAGTGTTAAAGGTCTTGCCGTGAGTTGCCAGTTTTCTAAATAAGGCCTTTGAGATATCGATCGACATCTTGGATAAGCCTCCCTGATCATTTTCAGCTGACAAGTCCTGGTGTTTGTGGTCGTAAACATCGGCAATGTCTACCTGGCACAGCCTATTGTTGGCGTAGTTGCGGTGCATCTCAGAAAGCACACCTATTTCCAAACCCCAGTCGCTGGGAATGCGAATGTCGTTAAGCACATCTTTACGGAAGGAAAACTCACCGGCGAGTGGGTAACGAAAGCTATCCATAAATTGTAGATACTCTAATTCGCCATAGACTTTCTTTAAGGCTCGTAATAGCGGCGTTACCAGCAAACGGCTAACGCGGCCATTTATTTTGCCTTCAGCAACGCGAGCATAGAAACCTTTACAGAACTCATAGTTGAAGCGAGGGTTGGCAACCGGGTAGATCAGTCTTGCTAATAGTTCTCTGTCATAGGTAACAATGTCGCAATCGTGCAGAGCGACTGATTCAGATCGGTCAGACGCTAGCGTGTAGCCCATGCAGTACCAAACATTTCGTCCTTTTCCTAACTCTTTTGGTGCCAGGTTTAAGGCTTGTAATTCAGCATCAATCGCTTTGAGTCGTGGACCTTCATTCCAGAGGACGCGGTGATGTTGCGGTAATTGGCCAAAGAACTTTAAAGCGTGCCGGTACTGCGCCTCGTTAGCTCGATCTAAGCCAATAACGATTTCTGATAGATAGTCGGCACCTTCGAGGTGGCTGACGATCTTGGGTAGTGCCTCACCTTCGAGTTCGGAGAAAAGAGATGGAAGAATCAAGGACATGGGGCGTTGTTTACTAAAGCCCCTTAACTCATCTTCCAAATCATCCAGAGGGCGACGTGATAGGTTGTGTAGGGTGGTGACAATGCCGTTTTGATAGAAATCAGCCATAATGATTTTCTCTCTAACTGTAGATAATGTTGTTTACGCCTTGGGCCCAGCCTTTCGGGCCACAATGCTCGCTAACTTGGTAGCCACTAGTACGGGCTAAACTTGGTGGAGCGTGAGCTGGAGAGCGGATAATGAGCGCTCTATCAGCAAGCTCCAACATGGCGACATCATTAAGACTATCGCCAATTGCGAGTGTTTTTAAGTCGCAGGGAATGGAAAAATTAATGAACTGTTTGACCAGCCAAGATAAGGCTCGGCCTTTATCGTGATCTCCGTTCAAGCATAGGAAACGCCCTCCTTGAAGAACGGTGCCTCCCTTATTTTCCAGATAAGTAATGAAGGATTGCTTATCGGAATGATTGCCTAGCCATTGAATTGGCTCACTGTACTCGCGCTCATTCGCTTGCTTGGCTTGCTCGACGCTAAGCCCTGTTAGCTCGGCAAGCGCTTGCTCGCTCATCGCTGCAAAATGGTTAAATTGCTGCGGAAAATCCTTTTTGGCTTGTTCGAGAATACCGAGCCAGTGTTGACGTGTTTCTGATAAGCCATAAACCCAGTATCCGTTTTGCTCGTAGCAAGCTTCTGGTTTACAGGGAAAATAGTCCGTAGGGATCAAGACAGCAGCGCCATTTTCAACAATAAACGGTTGCTGGTTTTTGATTGCTTTTCTGAGCTTGAGCACCTCGGTACGAGTTTTACTGGTGGCAAAAATAACAGGAATATGATCTGCCTTTAGTTTCCCCAGCAAGGCTTTGGCTTCGGCATATTGATAGCTTTCATGGTCTAGTAAGGAGCCATCTAAATCAGTAAATATTAACCATTGCTTCATATTGATTCTCCTTTACTCTATTCTCTTCAATCAAGAGTTTAACTAACTTTGTCCTAGAGTTTAAATGTCTAAACCTCTAGGCATAAGGTGCTTTACAACCTTTCGTGAATTGTCCAGATTCAGTACGTGATGGCAGTGCTCAGGAAGGCAATCTAAACTATGTCTAGTCAGGCGCTCATAGTGCTGAATAAATGTTTCGACTTCCTCAGGGCTCATGATTTTGCTGTGTGTTTGATCCGTATCAAAAGAGCTTTTCTGACGAAGTTTCTCTTCTTGTTCCAGTCGCCACTGATATACACAGTCGAAGCTTGGCGCTTGTAACATGATCAAGCAATCAATTTGATTCCATAAAGACGGATAGTGGCTTGAGAGTTGATCGTTGACATATTGTCGCCAAGTGCCACTTTCGTCTTGTGTTGATTCAAGTTTGTTGATTGCTTCTTTAAGTCGCTCCTCAGCTTGAGCGGGGATCCCCAGACACCAGCCTTCCAAAATAATTATATCTAAAGGTGCTTCTACTTTTGGCCAGCTGCATTCTGGAAAGCGATCATCGGTAGCTTTATCGAATCGAGGTATAGAGATCTCTTGGTTGTGACTTTTTAGTGCATGCAGTGTATTCAGGGCCAAATTTAGGTCGTGGGTGCCGGGCACGCCTCGTGTTTTAAGCATGGGGTGAATGTCGCGTGCCAAGTGCTGGCGTTGGTCGTGCGTAAGGTAAAAGTCGTCGATAGAGATGGATAGACTCTTTAAACCTTCGGCCTGGAACGACAGGGAAAGGTAGTCTGCCAAAGTAGTCTTTCCAGAGCCTTGGCAACCATTTAATCCAACAATTATGGTTTTTTGTGCACCTTTATGGTGCTTGATAATAGTCTTAACCAGCGGGTCAAACCAAATTGAGGCCTGAGTTAAATAGGACTCAGGTAGCTTGTTGCCCTTTATAAATGCCTGTTTGTCAGCTGTCTTCATGGTAGGGAGCCTATCACTACTCAATAATATAAGTGGGATAATGCATTAACCGTTCCGGTTTTTAAGTTACGGAAGAAGCTTTTGATTGGATCAGGGGGAGACAGCTTTAAATAAGGAACCATGCCTCCCTTAAAACGTCTGGGAGGCATGGGCTAACTTAGCGCCTAACGGAACAGATTTTCTTCATTAACCAATTCAATCGCATTCAACTGATGGTAAATACTATCATCGTAGGCACCATTTGAGATGATGCGTTGTCTGTGACGCTCAAAGATCTTGTTGTACTTCATTATGCGGCTGCCATAAGCAGACCAGGCTTGCTCTTTGGCTTGCTGAGGCCATGATTCGAGTTCAATTTGTGCAGTTTCTAGTTGAGAAACATGCGGGCCTCCCCAAATCATTGACATGGCGAGTGCTCCCATACCGTGCATATCGGGGTGATTCTTCATAGCTTCAATTTGCTGGGGAGTCATTGAGGCAAATGTTCCCATATGCTCCACACTGCGCTTAAGTGCTTTGTAGTAATCTTCCATTGCGTCTTCATCGTAGTTGTCGACGCTAATATTTACATTACGTGTTCTAACATTAACGACAGGTGCTGCAGCAACGACAGGGGTGACAACAGGTGCAGTGTATTGCTGAGTTGCTTGGGGCATTGGGTCGTCTTCACCACCGATCGTTAGACGACCACCTTTACCTAGTCCGCCTTTTACCGTTTGGGCTTTGTATACGCGAAGAGCCTTAACCATTTCATTGAAGGAGTCAGCGAAGGCTGCGGTAACAACCTTACCTTCAGGAGTCTTAGAAAATCCACCTACGCCGACAGCAGCACCGCCACCAAATAGGCCGCCAAGGAAACCGAAGTCATTGTTTTCAGCGCTACCATTTGCCGAAGAAACCTGAACACCAGAACGGTTTTCGATAAGCGTTAAATTGGTTTCGGCTTCATTTGAACTCATTTGACCGGCCGCAAGCTTGCCTAGTGATCCGAAACTGCCAAGTACTGCGCCAAACCCGCCGGTTTTTTCTGCAAACAAGACAGAGGGGCTAAGTGTAAAATCAGCTGCTACCATTTGACCGCCGCCAAAATTACTACCAGAGCGCAGTTGACCAGAATTCATTAGTTGACGTTCACGGTTCATTGCATTCATTGCCGCGCCACGTTCAACGATGACAAAACAGTTTGATTGCTGAATCATGAGTCTTAGGACCGGGACAGTACTTCCTAGTCTTGGATATTGCTGTTTGTAAGTTCCCCACCATGGTAGTGAGGTATCTTCAAAGATAGACAGTGTGCCGAGTGTTTCTTCACACTTTTCGAGTTCTGTGTTGTTATCTACGCTACTTTCACCAGCAGCACTGCCAGTAACGACACCGCTTCCGCCACCACCTAGGGAAGGCATGGTGCTACAAGCAGATAGCAAGATTGATGCGATAGTTATGGATATAACGCTTATTGATTTGATGGGGTTAATTCCGACTTCCTTTTAAATATTCGTGATAACAATATTCAATGTCACATTATGGTTTTACCAACTAACGAAACATTTCCCTCTCTGCTCTATCGAAAAATTACCCTAGGGGCATACTACTTCGTAGTGAGTACTACTCGGAAAAAGACTGCATCGAGCACTGCCTATTATCTTGGCGCTTTTTGAGGGTGATCGAAATATTCTATAGAGCAAAAGTTACAAAAAAATTTCCGTTGCTGTAAGTAACTTGCAATACTATATAACTGTATATTCAGTAGAAAAAAACTCTTAGGATAAACAAAGTACCTTTGCTGAACGTTTTTAGAGGGCTAAATTTATTGGAGAACTGTTATGTTAAAACTAGCAATTTTTCAGAAAGCGCCTTTACTGCTTAACCGACTATAAACAATTGATAAAGCAATCCGTTCCGTTGAAGACGCTGCTACGTAAGGAGCGAGGCTTGTCATACTTTCCGAAGCGATTATTCCAGGTTTACTATTCAATTTATGAAGGAATCTTAAAAAATATGGCAGACTTGCTATTGGCATCTGGCTCCAGTCGCCGGAGAGAACTATTAGAACAAATCGGTGTTCCTTATCATAGTGCATCAATGGATATCGATGAGTCAGTACTTGAAGGGGAATTGCCCGACGCTTATGTAAGGCGCTTGGCTAAAGAAAAAGCCTTAGCAGGTCTCAGCTTTAATCCTGAAAAGACAGTTTTAGCTGCAGATACGACCGTTACGATAGACGGCACGATTCTAGGCAAGCCAGATAATGAACGCGTAGCATTTGAAATGCTAAAGCGTTTATCAGGAACAAATCATCTAGTGCTAACGGGTATCGCTGTGGCGAAGTTATCTGAGGGGAAAGCGGTAATTGAAGCTGATGTTGTGACAACAGAAGTGTCGTTTATGAAGCTGAGTGATCAGCAAATTAGGCAATATATCGCAACGGGTGAACCAATGGATAAGGCAGGTGCATATGGCATACAAGGCAAAGCGGCATTGTTTGTTGAAGGGATTGTCGGAAGCTATAGCAATGTAGTGGGCTTGCCTCTGGCCGAAACAGGGAAGATCTTACAGGCCTTCGATGTGCCTATTTGGCAGGAATAAGGTAAAGGCCAGTAGCGCTGGTTTAGAAGAGTACGGGGCTTAAGTAGTTTGCAATTGATGCCAGCAATATACCTAATCCCGCGCCACACAATACATCTGTCGGATAGTGAAGGCCGAGTACCATTCTCGAGAGGGCAATTAGAATAGAGAAGGGTACCAATAATACAGCGAACTCTGGCAGGTGCCATAGCACAACAGTCGAGAAGCAGGCCGCGTGCATTGTGTGTCCAGAAGGAAAGCTGTATTGATCTAAAGGTGCGCAGCCTTTATAGACATCTTTTGAGCGGATAAATGGTCGTTCTCTTACTAGTTTCTTTTTAAGTTGCTTATAGATCAGTAGGCAAGCACCGCCCGCCGTTATCATCAACCCTGATAAAAGTAGACCTTCTTCACCATATAAGATTGGCAGGACAAGCGCGAGACTATACCAGAAAACACCATCCCCTAAGCGGCTGATTATTGCAAAGAAGGTGTTAACCGTTTTAGTGCGACAAAAATGATTAAGGTACAGGCAAGCTGCAATATCCCAGCTATTGAGCTTATTAAATGCTGTTGATGTTTTGAGAGGATTCATGTGTCTCATCTCCTAGCCTTAAGGGTGGCTTTTCGAGTAACTTTTTGACGAACTGATTGACGATATTGTTCCAGGTAATTGTTTGTGCCAATTGATAGGCATTTTCACGAATTTTTTCCAGCTCGGAAGAGCTTTCGATTGCTTCCAGAGTCAATTGAATGAAGGCTTCGTCATTGTCTAAATTTGCGATATATGCCGAATTGCCATGGCTTAAGTGTTCCTTCGCAGCGGCGTCATTAAATGCAACGATACCCAGCCTGCTTGCCATTGCTTCAGTCACAACATTACCAAAGGTGTCGGTTTTGCTTGGAAATAGAAAAAGGTCTGCTGAGGCATAATACTTGGCTAGCTCTTCACCCGTTTTCATTCCAACGAAACGGATGCCAGGGTGTTCACTTTCCAAGGTTTTTCTTAAGGGGCCATCACCAACGACGACGAAAACACAGTCCGGATGAGTGGCGGTGACGTTCTCATAGGCCTTGATAGCCAAGGCAATATTTTTTTCTCCTGCAACTCGGCCGACATAGAGGCAAACGACTTGCCCATCTGTCACATGCCATCTTTCACGAAGGCGAGAACAGCGTTTACTTGGTGTAAACCGCGAAGAATCGATTCCGCGACTGAGCACACTGACATTTTCAAACCCTTTTCGACTTAGCCATTCCTGCTGTTTTTTCGTAGGCACGATCGTTCCACGTGTCTGGTTGTGAAAATACCTCAGGAAGCCAAATATTAAAGGTTCGAGAAACCCTAGGCCGTAGTACTTACTGTAGGACTGGAAATTAGTATGGAAGCCGCTAAGTATAGGAATATTCAGTTTCTTAGCTGCACGAACAGCTGAAAGACCAAGGGGGCCTTCGGTCGCGACATAAATGGCAGAAGGTGGAGATTTCTTCCATAGACTTACTAGCTTCCTTTTACAAGGTAGGCCAAACTTGAGCTCCTTGTATCTCGGTATAGGAAGTCCGGCAACTGTATAGGTCTCGCATTGATCACTTTCCACTGAGGCATCATCAGGATTCTGCTTGGGTCTGATGATTTGAGTGTAGATACCCTTATTTTGAAGTCCTTCAACCCAGTACTTCAAGGTATTGGCAACGCCATTTACTTCAGGGTAGTAGGTTTCAGTAACAATGCTCACCTTGATTTTTGTCATATCAATACATACTTGGATTTGTACAATTTATGTACAAACTATTCATGTTTGAAGTGACAGTTTGGTGACAAAAGGATGATGGTTTGATGACTTAGGGGCTTTGCCAGAACAGTAGAGTTCTGGGTGTCGCCACAAAAGTACTTATTGAAACTATCTTAAGGGCGAATAAAGTGTGCCCGGTTATGCTTATTCCATCGGGCTTGCTAAGGAATCAAGTAATTCGTTGATCTCTCGTTTAAGTGAGTCATCTTCAATTTTATTGGCGCTAACTTTAGCGTTTTGCAGGTTTTTGATTGCTTCCTCAGTCTGGCCGAGCTCGACCTGCAAGGTCGCCATTGAGTATGCCACTGAAGACATATGGTCTTTTGAATTAATATCGACAGACTTCTTTAGGGCCTTTTCATAAATGGCTATCGCATCGCTTAAGTCTTCTGAAAAGTCAGCTAATGTTTCCCATTGAACAGGGTGATCCTTATCTGTATCTTCATTATCTAGACAGATCGCCTTGAGTTCAGAGTAGAGCGAATCAAAGGTTTCTTGGTCATCTTTTTTCGCTGCTGCCATTAGCTTTTCTGCAAGCCCGTGGACGGCTTTATATATCTTGGTGTTCATCATTTCTTTTTACCTTTGAGTCACGCTGCCTTAGGGTTTACTGTCTAATATTCCTGTTGAATCGAATTGCCATCAGGTGAAACGGCTTTAGCAGTGATTTCCACGTAGATAGTCATAATGTTATTCGCAACCAGTTCATCGATATGGCTCATCAAAGAGGGCAGCTGAATTTCCACAGCCGCTTCTTCTGATTGACCAAACTTACAATCAAAACCCCAATATTTAGTGCCAGAAGGTAGAGGCTTCTTACGTTCCTTTTTGAGAAACTTTCTGATGTCATGTTTTACTGAGTCGACAACGCGAGGCACTTTGATTTTTGGGTGAGCTAATTGATAAGTTTTTTTCATCGGAAGTCCTGCTTGGGTGAGCGCCGTTTGCGCTAGAGAGTTTAAACTGTGGGCAGTGTAATGTTTATGCCGACATTCTACCATGACTTTGACATTTAGCTTGGATTCCTGGGTGTGTGGCCTCCAGCTTAGGGCATACTCATCTTGTTGGGTGGGTAGAGCTTTTTTGAATGGCCATACTTGCAACTTTATTGATATATCGTCATTGATTGGCGATCTAGGTAGTTTATACTAGGCAGAATTTTATGAATTGAGTGCAGTCTGCTGAAAAATATCGCTGCGATAAGCAATTCACACCGAGCAAAATTGATTCCGGAAGCTTATTTCAAGGCTTCCATTTACAGACTTAGGAATAGTAATGGCCGCATTTGGAACCGTTTTCATGCCTAAAATGGCACTGGCAAGCTACGAAAACAATTCTTGGACCTCTTCAAGTATCATTTCATCCGATAAACTGGAATTACACCCGGGTGCCCATGTCTTGCATTATTCCAGTACATGCTTTGAAGGCTTGAAAGCATTTAAGCATAAAGATGGCAGCATTAATATTTTTCGTATGGATGCCAATGTTCAGCGTATGGCCCAGAGTACAGATTTATTATTCCTACCCGAAATTAACAAAGAACAATTAGGCGATATGATTAAAGAAATCGTCGGACTTTATGTAGAAGACGTACCTGAAGCGCCAGGTTCTATGTATATTCGTCCGACTCATATCGGCACGGAACCAAGCATTGGAAAAGCCGCGGTCTCTTCTGCGACGTCGCTTCTATATGTTTTGTTATCACCCGTAGGTGATTACTTTTCTGGTGGCGTTAAGCCCTTAAGGCTATTGCTAGAAGAAGACGGTATGCGTTGTGCTCCTCATATGGGAATGATTAAGAGTGGTGGTAACTATGCCAGTGCATTAGGCCCAATTGCTCGTGCACGCAACACTAACAATGCTGATCAAGTGCTTTTCTGCCCGAATGGTGATGTACAGGAAACCGGTGCAGCAAACTTCATTCTGATTGATGGAAACGAGATCATAACTAAGGCCTTGGATAGTTCTTTCTTACACGGCATTACTCGTGACTCAATATTAACGATTGCCCGCGATATGGGAATGACCGTGAGCGAACGTGATTTCAC
>NZ_LWGA01000425.1:0-283 GCF_001635235.1 Oleiphilus sp. HI0117
TTTAAACGGGTCTTGGAAGGCGACGAACTCTTTACAGTTTTCCATGCAGGGTCTTTACAAACAGATTGGTAACGGCGAGCCAAAAGGTACTAGACTTGATTTTGCGATACTTGATTGGCGGCTTTTTGATGATTTTGAATATGGTTTAGGTTTAAGAGCAGGGCGTTTAAAGAATCCGTTTGGCTTCTTTAACGAAACTAGAGATGTTGCAGTAACACGTCCTAGCTTACTGTTGCCTGAGTCTATTTATATTGATTACTTGCAAGAGATATTACATTCATCA
>NZ_LWGA01000426.1:0-443 GCF_001635235.1 Oleiphilus sp. HI0117
CCAATCGCACGATCAAGTATTACTTTTCCTCGTCGGCGCATACTAATTGAAACGCCTGGGTACAACGCAGTGCTATAAATATCCTCCACCGATTTCCAAATCGCCTCAACGCCTTCTCTGGTCATACCAACTGATTCTGGGTCAGCCTCGTTAACACAATCGGAGGTAATCACAGAAGAAAGCGACGAGGGCATATCAATGGTATGACTCACCTTTTGTCGAATCTGCTTATGTACCCCTTTATAGAGAGAGGCTTTTTTAAAGATATTCCCTGCATCGGTACTCATATTCATTCCACTACTCATTGTGCACCCTATTCTTTTATATTCTGCCTAAACGATAAAGCGATTAATAAATTAGAGCAATAACTCAGATCAATTTTGTCATTAATAATTGAGTATTTTTTCAGTTTTTTAACTATCACCGAAGCCATAGCGATTCAA
>NZ_LWGA01000427.1:0-570 GCF_001635235.1 Oleiphilus sp. HI0117
TTGTCAGTTTTGGTCAGAAGACTTGTTTGATTCGAGCGGAGGTCGATAAAGCTCATGTCGGGTATTAATTTATGCTTCGAGAAATCCAGATCTTTCTTCGCAAAGACCTCTCCGTCTGGCGCCTTGTATTCGACATATGCATTGTCATACTGATTTGATCGATTGAGGTTTATATAGTGGTGCTCTGAGTACAGCAACTCGTCACTGTCTAGCGAATACGCTTTGCCCTCAAACTGAACGACTTTGATATCGCTTGGCGCAGCTTGTAGCTGAGCGCAAAGCGAAGAGAGCACAAAGAAACTGGCAATTGAGAAACTGCTAATAGCTTGCATATTTGCCTCCTTGGGCTGGCAGATCCTCCTTTGGTGAAGAGGGGAAGATTGCAGTACACAGAACTCCGACTACGAACCATTCTAGGATGATGAAAATAAGGGAGGCGTCTGCAAAGTGAAGCGCGCCGAAGTGACGGCCTGCCAGGTATGAAGCGGGTCCGGAAATGCAACATAAGCAGATGAAAAAATATGGCTTGGCTAAAAACCATTGCAGCGACGAAAGCAGTGTGAGCGTAAA
>NZ_LWGA01000428.1:0-316 GCF_001635235.1 Oleiphilus sp. HI0117
GTGACAGAGACTGACGAGGTCATGGTGCCACCGTTACCGTCTGAGATTTCATAGCTNATGCTATCTAANCCNTTGAAATCTGCATTAGGCGAGTAGCTCAGCGTTCCATCGCCATTAATTACAACAGCACCACTTACCGCTGATGCAGAGCTAACGCTCAAACTATCACCATCGATATCGCTGTCATTCGCTAACACATCAATCGTGACTGACGTATCTTCCTGCGTTGCAGCCGTATCGAATACAGCAACAGGCGCATCGTTTTCGGGGTTAACCGTGACGAATACCGATGAGGTCGCCGTGCTACCGTTACCAT
>NZ_LWGA01000429.1:0-386 GCF_001635235.1 Oleiphilus sp. HI0117
CATTCATCACAGATAAAGACAGATGGGCCTGCAATCAGTTTTCTCACTTCATGCTGACTTTTGCCACAAAAGGAGCAGTAAAGTAATTTACCGTTATCTCCGCCCTTACCGTTTTTTTCATCGGTCATCAGATTTCCTACTTACTGTACAAAGCGCCTCTTCGAACGCCTGCGCGCAATGAAGCGGCTCTTACCGCTGCGCGATATTCATTTAATCGCCTGAGAAGTCCTATTCGAGCAGCTTAAGCTCTATCTTCCCAGGCAAGTGCCCCTCACTACTACTCTGCCGACGGACGCTTTTCAATCACTGAGTCAATTAAACCATATTCTACTGCCTCAGCACCATCCATAAAATTGTCACGATCTGTATCTTGAGCAACTTCTTCG
>NZ_LWGA01000430.1:0-401 GCF_001635235.1 Oleiphilus sp. HI0117
AAGGCTAGGTTTTGATCACGTACATTTGCGTACTCAGAACTAAAACCAGGTAACTCTTCAGTATCATTTCGTTCAGCAACCCACTCATCGCGTAAGGGCATTAGCCCTTTTGTGACGTCAACTTCTATCTCGGGGTCTGTATAGGGGCCGGAGGTGTCATAAACTCTAACTGGAGGGTTATCCTCAAGCTCGCCATTCTGCAACTGAGTTGGGGTAAGTGAAATTTCACGCATCGCTACGCGAATATCTTTACGACTGCCTTCTACATATACTTTTTTTGAGGCTGGAAAAGGCTGGGTAGATAACTCATCTACGTAAGCTGTATCACCCAGTTTCTTTAACGAATCGTTTTTCATCTATTGCTCCGCATATCCGGTATTACGAGTGTGGTAAGTAAGGAA
>NZ_LWGA01000431.1:0-400 GCF_001635235.1 Oleiphilus sp. HI0117
ATACTTGAACAGCTGGCACTGATTCCCAGCTTGGAAGATCGCTTCCACCAAGGCGGATATATTGGCTACGCCATTGTCACATTAGGTTTACTAGGGCTCTTACTAAGCTTGTTTAGATGGTTAACAATCAGCTACTCTCAACGAGCAATCAAAAAACAAATGAGATCACCGTAAATTGCAGACGCTAGCAATCCTCTTGGCCGAATAATTCAGGCCTATCAGGCATGCAAAGGAAATGAGGAAAGCAGTTCAAGTGACGAGCAAAGTACTCAGCTAAAACATGATACGCTTGAAGTTCAGCTACAAGAGATCGTTATGTCCGAGATGCCTAAGCTGGATAAGGGCCTGGGGACAATCAAACTACTCGCTGCAGTCGCCCCTCTTCTGGGCTTACTCGGCA
>NZ_LWGA01000432.1:0-566 GCF_001635235.1 Oleiphilus sp. HI0117
ATTGATGACATACTTGAGCTGGTCAATATCCAGCCCTCGAGCAGCGACATCCGTTGCAACTAAGGCGCGTAGTTTGTTTTGCTTGAAGTCTTCCAGTGCACGCTCACGAGCGCCTTGAGACTTGTCACCATGAATAGCTGCCGTCTTGAGCCCATCCTTGATCATTTCTTTGGAGAGCTCGTCAGCGGCTTGCTTGGTGCGTGTAAAGATGAGTACCTGCTGCCAATTTTTAGAGCCAATTAAGTAAGACGTTAATTCGCGCTTGCGATCCTTGTCGACGGTGTAGACCATTTGTTCAACTTTCTTAGCGGCGGTATTGCGAGCATCGACTTCAATGAGCTTGGGGTCTTTTAATAATTTTTTGCTCAGATCGAAAATAGCCTGATCGAAGGTTGCAGAGAATAGCAGGGTTTGCCGCTGTTTAGGCATGCCCCTCAAAATACGATTTATATCATTAATGAAACCCGTGTCTAGCATACGGTCTGCTTCATCAAATACTAGGAACTCAATGTGATTTAAGTCGATACACTCCTTCATGAGCAAGTCGAGTAAACGTCCAGGTGTAG
>NZ_LWGA01000433.1:0-5597 GCF_001635235.1 Oleiphilus sp. HI0117
GGGGCTTCAAATGGGTCTTCAGGTGTCAGCATGATAGCCCCCCAATGCATGCCGATGGTTTTCTGTGCTTTGATACTTCTTGCAATTTCAATGGCATCTTCAGGTGTCGCGTGAACAGAACGCATATACCTTCTTGGCTCATAGGCGCCAATACCAATTAAGGCCAAATCGAAGGGGCCTGCCCGTTCACCTATCTCCTTGAATATCTCACCTTTCGCTGTATCGCCCGAGAACCATATGCTTCTTTCCTTGGAGCGGAAGCTGAAGCTTGCCCATAGGGTCTTGTTGGTATCAAAGAGGCCTCTGCCAGAGAAATGCACGGCGGGTAGTGTGGTGATGGTTAGTTCTTCGACTTGTGTTTCTTGCCACCAGTCTTGCTCAATAACACGCTTGTAGCCTCGCGATGTTAAGAAGCGCTTAAGGCCCAAGGGTACGATGACTAAAGTTTCTTTTTTGTAGGGGTAGGCTCGAAGGGCTAAGTCATCTAAGTGGTCATAGTGGTTGTGGCTGATGGCTATGATATCGGCTTGGGGTAATGACTTGGCGTCAAATGCAGAAGGCACAAAACGTTTGGGGCCTAAAGAACCAAGGCCAGCAACTTCACTCAAGAAGGGGTCGGTAATGATAACTTTGTTGTTTAGGCGGAGGATAAAGGCTGCATGACCTATCCAGGTGATGCTAGGTTGCGGTGTATCGCGGTATTGCTGCTCCACTTGCTCCTTGGGCAGAATGTGGCCTTCAGGTATAGAAGGCATTCTATTTGCGAAGGGGAAGGTGGTAAAGAAGCGTATTGCTTCCCAAGTGCTACTAGTGCGTTTTGGGCTGCCGGGAGGGTTTCGAAACCCTCCTACTGGTAGATGATGTTGGGGGCGCTTGCTTGTCGACACTTGTGCTATTTCTTTCGTTTAACTGATTTTTTCTTGGCGCTTGTTTTCTTTCCAGAGGTTTTCTTTTTCTTCTTAGAACCAGCCGCTTTTCCGGAAGCTTTGAGTTTTTTCGGGCCTTTATAGTGACCTTCAAGCTCTTTAACTTTACGTCGCTTGAAGGTCTGCTTTAGAAAACGCTCTATACCGGCCATAAGGTTAAATTCAGGCGCGGAAATAAGGGTGATGGCTAAACCCTTTTCGCCCGCTCTGCCGGTGCGACCTATACGGTGGACATATATCTCACCACGCCTCGGCATTTCGAAGTTGATCACCAGATCCATGCCTTCAATATCAATACCTCGTGCAGCAATATCTGTAGCGACCATTACTTTCAGCTCGTTACGGCGCATTTTGCTCATCACGAGATTTCGTTGTTTCTGGTCTTTGTCTCCGTGTAATACACCAGCGCTAATTTCTTGTTGCTGCATGACACGGTAAACCTGATCTACTTGCTCTTTCGAGTTACAAAAGACAATGCTGTGACGATATGTTTCGTTTCTTAGTAGCCAGCATAGTAGTTGGTATTTGTGAGCGTTATCGTCAGCAAAGATGATTTGCTGATCAATTGATGTGTGAGTATCGCTTGTTTGGTTTAGCTCATACACTTTTGGCTCATCTAGCAACTGGTCTGCCAGGCCTCGAAGTGCTTTATTGGCTAGTGTTGCTGAATAGAGCTGCGTTTGACGCCGTTGATGACAGTGTTCTGAAATAGATAGAATCTCATCGCTAAAGCCCATGTCGAGTAAGCGGTCTGCTTCATCAAGTATCAGGATGTCTACCGAAGAAAGGTCTAACAGGTCTCTGGCAAGCAATTCAGACAAACGCCCCGGTGTTGCCACGATAAAGTGTGGCGGGTTTTGAATGATTTCGGTCTGTTTGTGGATGTCAGTACCGCCACCGATATGACCCAACTTAAGTGCTGTAAAGCGAGCTAGCTGTTTTGCCTGCTTAAGCACTTGTTGGGCGAGTTCACGTGTAGGAACCAATACCAGGGCAAGTATGTCACCGCCTTCTTCATGCATTATTTGGTCGAAGGTAGGGAGTAGATAGGCAGCCGTTTTACCACTACCTGTCTCAGCGCTGACAAATAAGTCTTCGCCATCGAGCGCGTCAACCAGGGTTTTTTCCTGAACTTCAGTCGGTTCTTTAAAACCTGCTTCTTCTATTGCTTGAATTAAACTGTCTTCGAGTTCACTGAACACAAATATTACCCTCTTCGAATGTGAAGCGGATAATACCAAATTAGAGCAAGAGTTATTAGAAGAAAGGAGAGAAATCGAGAAGTATTAAAATAAACAAGTAGATACTTGATTCTATCTGATTGCGCGCTTTACTCTAGACTTCTTCCCAATACTAACAATCTAATGTTGAACAAATCATATATGAATACCAAGCTAATTCACCTTTTTTCCCTGGTTTTCCTTATTCTTTTGCTTATTTCTACCAGCCTTTTTGCACGACCCAAAATTGGTTTGGCTTTGGGAGGAGGTGGTGCCAAAGGCGGTGCTCATGTTGGTGTGCTTAAAGCCTTAGAGCGTGAGCAGATTCCTGTTGATTACATAGCGGGCACCAGTATTGGCTCGATCGTAGGTGGCCTATATGCCATGGGTTACAGCGCGGCAGAGATTGAGAAGAAGATGATGGCTACTACGTGGGAGGAAGGTTACTCAGACTCGATTCCTCGTCAAGATTTACCTTATCGCTTAAAGCAAAGAGACCAATTTAATGTACCCTTGGATATAGGGCTGCGTGATTACCAAATTACCTCGCCAAGTGGTTTGTTGTATGGTCAGCGTGCCGCGCAGCTATTACGTGAGACCTTTGGTATGGTGCCGGTGCTATCGAGCTTTGATCAGCTGTCGATACCTTATCGAGCAATTGCGACCGACCTGAGCCGCAACGAGCAAGTTACACTAGATCACGGAGACCTACTTAGTGCTATGAGAGCCTCGGCCAATGTGCCTGGTGTGTTGGCACCTGTAAACTGGGACGGGCAGTTGTTAGTTGATGGTGGTTTGGTAAATAACGTTCCAATAGATGTCGTGAAACAAATGGGGGCGGATATCGTTATCGCAGTAGATATCGGGGATGAGTTAGCTAAGCCTGAATCCTTGACTGATACTTTTTCTATCTTGGGGCAGCTCTCTAACTTTCTCACCGTGGCCTCGACTGAAAAACAAAAGGCACACCTGGCGGCTGAAGATATTCTAATAAAGCCTGATATTGATAATTTGAGTACGACTGATTGGTCAACCTTTCACTTGGGAATACAAGAAGGTCTTGAAGCGGCTGAATATCATTTGTTGTCATTGCAGGCTTTGTCACTTTCGGAGGCAGAGTATCAGTCTTACCTGTTGGCAAAAGAGAGGGTGAAAAACCGTTTGGTGCGTGTGCAAAAAGAAGCATTTAAACAGATTAGAATAGATAACCACTCCAATGCTCATCAAAGTATTATTTCAGAAAACCTGGATTTAAAAGCGGGTGAGAAGTTAAGTCCGAGTCAACTTAACCAGGCATTAAGTCGAGTATATTCCCTTGATGAGTTTCAGCGAGTTGATGCCAGAATAATCCCCGAGAACGATCAGCACAGTGTCATAGTTACTGCCGAAGGAAAAGATTGGGGGCCGAACTTCCTTGAGTTTGGCTTGGGCTGGGAAACCAATTTTACCGATCAGTCAAAGACGGATCTTGATTTGGCTTATACCGCGACTAACCTAAGCGTTAATGGTGGAGAGTGGCGTTCGCAACTAGAGCTGGGAAGTGATCCTGAGTTAAATACGGAGTTATATTGGCCACTAACAAAATCCCGTACTTTTTATACTTTAGGTCGCTATGCCTTCGAGTCTGTTGACTGGCGTCTACTTGACCTCAATGTTCTTCCCTTAACTGTCGAGCAGAATATTCATCAGCTTCGGGCGGGTTTGGGGTTTAACTTTTCCAGGAATGGAATACTTGAAGTGGGCGGTTTGGCTGAAGTGGGGAGTTTGGATAATGACTATTTACTCTCCAAAAAGATAAACTATGACACGTATGGAGCTTATCTTAAACTGGGTTATGACAGCTTAAATAGTGCCAGCTTTCCAACAGAAGGAAATCGAATTGAGCTTTCCCTTATTCATAAAGAAGAAGATGCTGATAATGTAACGCTTCAAGATGGAGGGCAAAGTGATTTCGGCGTCCAGTCTACTCAGCTTGGCTTTGAGTGGAAGGGCGCGATTAGTATTGATAGCCATGCCTTTGTAGGCAAGGCTGCTTTTAATAAGATGTTCGTAGATGATGGCGAACACAGTGTTAACAATGCTTCTTTAGGTGGTTTTTTAAACCTGTCCGGTTTTAACGAGCGAGACCTGAGCGGGCCGCATAAGGCCTTTATGGCATTGATTTATCAATACGACTTACGTGGAGGCTTTATTAGAAAAACAGGTTTGCCCTTATACGTAGGACTTAGCGCAGAAGCTGGGAATGTGTGGAGACAGGATGAGAAAGTCGACCTCGAAGAGCTTATTTATGGTGGTAGTATCTATCTAGGCACCGACACCATAATGGGCCCAGTTGCTTTGGGCTACGGTGCCAATGATCATGGTGCCAGCTCGGTATACTTTTACCTGGGTTACGAGCTGTAAGTTTGCCGCTAAGAGAAGTATTCCACTATCCAGGTATAGAGTAGGTCGACGCTTATATCTGCCAGCTTGATTTGCTGAAATGCATCATCAGGGTCCTTATCTCGGTAAGCGAACTGATACATAAGCTGTTCGGGCTGTTCATCATGCAGAATCAAGATGATTCGTTTACCACTTTTCAGACAATCAATTGTCATGACGTCGGCCGGAATCCCGTTAGCTCGCATATTTTTGCTGACACCGACAACCGGATTAATGTTGGCGTGCTCTTGCTGGATTTTTACGTGAGTGTCGGTGGCCAGGTCGGAGAGAATGGATAAGGGGGTTGTGCTCACGAAGGCTCCTCGTCATGTTTGCTGTGGCTGGTTTGATGAATCATCTCTGCAGGTCTAAATAGCTGTTCTAATAAATAGCTTTTGAAAGACTCTGGGTATTCGAGAGTGTCGAGAGCTTTCTCCATACATAGCATCCAGGCGTCTCTTTCTTCACTATCTATGGTGAGGTGGCTATGTACTTTAGGGATGCTAATCGATCCAAAGTGTTGCATATACAAACGCGGTCCACCCATCCACCCGGCCAGGAAGTAGGTGAGCTTCTGTCGGGATAGAGTCAAATCTTCAGGGTGCATTTTCCGAATGACTTGTGCTTCGGGTAGGGTATCCATCATTAAATAGAACGTATCAACTAAACGTGTCAGTCCCGGTTCACCGCCTGCGGCAACAAAGGTCGAGTCACCTTGGCCATACTGTTTATCGCTAATATTCATTAAGTTATCTAACTTTGTTTTCTCACACTTACCAAGCCTTTACTAGCTTAAGCAATGTTTTGTCAGTTTGTTCAGTGCCCTGATTTAAACCATGCCTCATCACTTCCAGAGGTATAATTCAGTCGCGGCCACAAATAGTTTGAGCAGTTGATTCAGCACGATTGGAGATTTGATAAGGGCGTTTAGTTTCTGAGCTTGTCATGTGCTTAATAATGACGTGAAAAATCTTGAAGTCAAATTGAGTGATACTAAATCGTGATTGGCTTATCTGGAAGGGCGGATTCG
>NZ_LWGA01000434.1:0-433 GCF_001635235.1 Oleiphilus sp. HI0117
TTGTTGTTCTACCTTTCTTGTGTTTCAGGCAGTTGCTGTGCCCGATAGTTTTTATTTTTATTGTGACAAAAGCAGAATATCACGGTGTGTTGGTGCTGTAAGAGTATAGTCAGGGCTATCTCTTTGCTGCAAGTATATCTTGCAGGACTTGCTTAGTCTTCAAACCATACCTGATTTTCACCATTTTCTCGGGCTAGATACAGGCGATTGTCAGCATTTTTTAAAAGCTCAATTAAAGAGTTATTGTTGTTCTCGGTTATTCCTGCTGAAACAGTGAAGTTGAAGCTGAACTCATCTATCATAACAATATGGTCTTCAACTAGCTCCCTAAAGCCGTCTACAAGCTTTGCTGCTTGTTCCAGGCTTAGCCCTGCCATAAGTATTGCAACGTCAGAGTCGTTTATTCGAGCGTATTGGAAGCGATTGAATGCCT
>NZ_LWGA01000435.1:0-256 GCF_001635235.1 Oleiphilus sp. HI0117
ATGCTTAAGTAAACATAAGAAAGGATTTAGTAGCACGTGTCTTCACCAACAAAGATGAGCAATATACTCGAAGTTAACGATGTACAGTGCAACTATGAAAACCTAATCGTCATTAAAGACCTTTCTTTTAAGCTGGTCAGAGGTGATATAGCTTGTTTACTTGGGCCAAGTGGGTGTGGCAAAAGCACCATTCTCCGCGCTATCGCCGGCTTTGAGAATCTTGAAGCCGGCACAATCAATTTGAACGGCTTAACTA
>NZ_LWGA01000436.1:0-647 GCF_001635235.1 Oleiphilus sp. HI0117
TTGCCTTCCGAGTATTATCCGCAATATAGAGCTAAATACCGATGAAGAAGTTGGTGAGGAAGGTCGCTATATTGTCGGTATTCAGTTTGTGAACCTGACTGATGAGTATGTGTTAACACTTTCCAGCTACATTTACGAAAATGAACGAAGATAAGGCAATGAGCCAAGCAAGTTTTACTTTTGGTTTGGTGCTTAACCCTCTAGCTGGAATGGGTGGGCCGGCTGCGCTTAAAGGTAGTGATGCAGCATCTACCACAGAAATAGCGATTTCCAGAGGCGTAGAGGCCAAGGCGGCCGATAGGCTAAGAGCGGTTTTAGTCGGTCTGAAAGATTTAGTTTTGCAGGGTAGATTGGCTTCAGTATCATTTTTGTGTGCAGGTGGACAGATGGGCGGAGATATCTGTTCAGAGTTTGCAGATGTCTTTGATATCGAGGTTTTGTTCCAGCCTCCTGAATTAACTCGAGCTGACGATACGCGTGCAGCCGCAGCCGAGATTATGAAACGCTCAAAAGATATCCTGTTGTTTGTCGGCGGTGATGGTACTGCGCGTGATATCTACACGGTGATTGGTGATCAGCAGTGCGCTTTAGGGATTCCGGCAGGTGTAAAGATGCATTCTGGCGTATTTGCGGTAACACCTAAGGCG
>NZ_LWGA01000437.1:0-499 GCF_001635235.1 Oleiphilus sp. HI0117
CGCTAATCAAACTAATTACGAATCGAGTGTACGTTCAACAGAGATCTTATCGAAGACCTCAATCTTATCGCCCACTTTTACGTCATAGTTCTTAACACCGATACCACATTCAGTACCTGAACGAACATCATTAACGTCATCCTTAAAGCGACGCAATGATTCTAACTCGCCTTCAAAGATCACGATATCGTCACGCAATACGCGAATCTTCTTATTACGGTAGATCGTACCTTCAAGCACCATACAACCCGCAACCTGACCAAACTTAGGAGACTTAAAGGTGTCACGAACTTCAGCGATGCCGACAATCTCTTCTTTAAACTCAGGAGCTAGCATGCCAGTTAGAGCTTGCTTAACGTGATCAATAATATCGTAGATAACGCTGTAGTAGCGAAGATCCAGACCTTCTTCATCAATAATCTTTCTTGCAGAAGCATCAGCACGAACGTTAAAGCCAACAATTACCGCATTGGTAGTTAAAGCCAGGTTAGCATCAGTA
>NZ_LWGA01000438.1:0-269 GCF_001635235.1 Oleiphilus sp. HI0117
TCCATGGCCCACGGCCTGAAACTCAATATTGTTGCCGAAGGCGTCGAAACCGAGACTCAACTAAGTTACCTAAAGTCTTTGGGCTGCCAGGAGATTCAAGGCTTCTATTTTGGTAGAGCCGTTCCAGGCCGTGACGCACTTGAACAGATTAACAACAATGCGAGCCAGCTTATTGAGATATAAGCTGGCCTTTTTCCTCAGAACATCCATAATAATGCAAAGCCTTATAGTCAAACCTGCCTCTTCTCTTTGAAAGCTCAAACCATGTT
>NZ_LWGA01000439.1:0-407 GCF_001635235.1 Oleiphilus sp. HI0117
TGATAGACGTATTGATAAGAACATTAATAGAGGAGCATAGCACCGTGTCGAAATATTGCGCGCCAATCACTGATATGAAATTCCATATAAAGGGCAATTCTGCTATCGACAATGACGATGCGGGCTTAATTCTCGACCAGGCTGCAGAGTTTTCAGAGCAAGTCTGGGGCAGCGTCAATCAACATGGAGACCAAAATGGCTGTCGTTACAAGGATGGTAAAGTACTACTAGACCCTAAGATTCGCGACGCATTTAAAGCTTTTTCTGAAGCAGGGTGGATGGGAATCTCGATGCCAGAGGAGTGGGGTGGGCAAGCGCTACCTGAAGCACTTAGCTCAAAGGTATCGGAAATGTTGACCAGTACCAACCAATCTTTATGCATGTTCACAGCGCTCACCAGCTCTGCA
>NZ_LWGA01000440.1:0-621 GCF_001635235.1 Oleiphilus sp. HI0117
TCGCCATCACGCGTGTCTTCAATATTGATACGCTCAGAAACAACATTTGAACCGATATCGTAGATATCTACCGCATCACGTAGTAATGGGTGCATACGATAAACCGCAACGAATTCCTCAGTCAGTACATAAGGAACATCATAGTTATTTGGTTTGCTTTGGCCAACCAAACCACCAAGGATATGGTCAATTGCGCCTGGCGTGCTTAACTGTTCAGCTTTTTCAGGATCAAATAATGCGATGGTGTTAATGAGCCAGGAATTAGGACCTTTGATATCGTCCGTCACATTTTGGATCAAATCACGTGTTTCAGGATTACGCGCGATACCCCACCAGTTTGCTTCCATCGACAACTCTAATGCAGGGTTGGCGATAATTGCAGGCGTCCATTCAACGGTGTGAATCTTCGCCATCAAGGCAGAGTTGATCAAGCGGGACTTATCAAATAGCCACTGATCTGTCGCGTTTGGATAGTTTTCCTTCAGCTTGTCAGCAATAGCGTTATGCTCCAAGGTGAATAGCTGGTGCATCATGCTAAGATCTAGCCACCAGTTGTCACTAAAGCCAGTAACCGGCACGCCACTCCAGAAGTCTGTTGGCAAAGTACCATCACTTTCAATA
>NZ_LWGA01000441.1:0-8449 GCF_001635235.1 Oleiphilus sp. HI0117
ACAGAGGGGTTGTTCTCCAAGAGAAAATTGAGGTTATCCGAGTCGAGTATCAAGGTATCAGTCACGGCCTCGTATTGATAATCATCAATCAGATTGGTGGTGGCATCATAGGCGAACATATAATCAATGCTCGCCCCCATCTCAAAGGCACCTTTGTAACCATGCTCTCGCATCGCATGAATCCATTTAGGGTTTAACACTCGCGAACGGACAACCCGGTTCAGCTCCTCTTTCAAGGTTCTAATCTTAGGAGATGACGGGTTGGAATGGTCATTGTGATACATCGTTGGTGCATCCCCCGAGAACACTTCAACCGCGTTGCTCATGCCCCCTTGGAACTGGTAATAATCATCAGAGTCCAAGATGTCGTGCTCTCTATTATCCTGGTTTTGCGAAACCACCTCTAATTGCGACAATCGAAAACGGAAAGCTTCCTTGGCATCGACACCGTCTCCCGCCTCGTTACCGTAGGCATAGCCACCCCAATTCAGATAGGCATCGGCTAGATCACTCTTTTGCTCCCAACAACGCTCGTCTATCAAGCCCTGTAGACCCGCACCATAAGCGCCGGGCTTACTACCAAACACACGATAACTCGCCTGCCTTCTAGCCAAATCGGCATTTAACCCCGTCAGTGTTAGTTCATCGATACGCTCTAACACATGCTGTTGAATGATGTTCTCGTTTCCAGGTTCTTCGATATCGACAATCGTTTGCACGGCCGCATCAAATAATTTCATGACGTTAGGAAATGCATCTCTGAAAAAGCCCGAGACCCGCAAGGTCACATCGACACGAGGTCGTTGCAGCAATTGGGTGCTCAGCACTTTAAAATCAACAACACGGTTAGATCCCGGCGCCCAAATAGGTTCGACGCCCATCAGAGCAAAAGCCTGAGCGATATCATCGCCACCGGTTCGCATGGTTGCCGTACCCCAAACTGACAAACCTAGCTGTTTGGGATAATCACCATGCGCTTGAAGATGACGTTCGATCAAAGCTTGGGCCGAACGCTTTCCTATTTCCCACGCCGCCGGGGACGGTATGGCACGATTATCAACGGAAAAGAAATTACGCCCTGTCGGCAAGGTATCCAATCTTCCTCGCGTTGGTGCGCCACTCGGGCCAGGGTCAATGCGCTTACCTCTTAAGCCCTTGATGATTGAGCCCAACTCCAGTTCTGCACTTTTTCTCAACGCAGCTAAGAGCACGTCTTTTGTATAATTGAGCTGCGCTAGTGTAGAAGGTAATTGCGCAAGCAACGGAATTGATTCGTCAGACAAGACATAGGTTTCTACTAGCTTTTTGGCAAGCAGTTCTAGTCGCTCACGTGTATCCGCTTCGGTACGCCAAAGTCCTTCATCTAGTTCGGCTAAGCATTCAGGTCTCGTGCCCTCCCAAGCTTCCGCACCTGCAGACAGTGGATCAAATAGATCATCGTCACCTTTAATATCTAAATCCAGAACCAGGTTATGAAGAATTCCCTGACTGTGTTTCTCACCACCACGAGGCAAGCGCAGTAAGGCCACTATCGTATCCGAAAGCTTCTCCTTGTTTGGCAGCACCCCTAGTATATGCAGACCATGTCGTATCTGCGCTTCCTTGATGTCACATAAATACGCATCGAGCCGATTTAGTACAGCGTCTTCATCTGACGTATCTTCAGTGCCAAGTTCGTCTAGCACATTGCTATCTTTTACCTGATCCAAAATCGCTTTTCGGAGATAGACTTCGCGCTTGTCGTCCATTCCCATTGCCTGGTAATACTCATCGACTAGCGACTCTAACTCGGCTAGTGGTCCATAGGTTTCAGCCCTTGTCATGGGTGGCATTAGATGATCGATAATGGCCGCTTGGGTTCGCCTCTTTGCTTGAGCACCCTCACCTGGGTCATTCACAATAAACGGATAAAAATGCGGCATAGGGCCAAGCGCAATATCAGGCCAACATTCTGATGATAAGGCCGAGCCTTTTCCGGGTAACCATTCCAGATTGCCATGTTTACCAACATGAATCACCGCTTCCACCTTATAGACATGTCTCAGCCAAAAATAGAAAGCTAAGTAGTTGTGCGGTGGGATCAAATCCGGGTCATGGTAGTTTGCGACCAGATCAATATTGAATCCTCGTGCAGGTTGAATACCAACAAAGATCTCGCCCAAACGAATACCCGATATCATCAGTCGCCCTTGCCGAAACTTGTTGTCGTCCTCTGGCTGTCCCCACTGATCTATTACTGCTTTCTGTGACGATTCGGGTAACGCAGAAAACAGCTTCTTATAGGTCTCGACACAAAGACTTTGCCAACATGGCAAATGGTGCAAGGTATTTGGATTATTGGTGACAGAAGTTAGCAATGCTTCGATCAATGCATTTCCCGATTCGGGAATATCGCTAACGGGGTAACCAGCATCGGCCAAGGCACTCAGAATTTGGCAGGCTGAATTGGGTGTGTCTAACCCAACGCCATTCCCTATCCGGCCATCCTTCGTCGGATAATTCGCGAGTATCATCCCGATGCGTTTTTCTGAATTTGGCTTCACCGCAAGTCGGCAATATCGCCATGCTAATTCCGCTACGAAATGTGCCCGTTCAGCATTTAATTCATATTGAACGATACTCGACTGGGCATGCTCGTCGTAGAAACTCTCGCTCTTAAAACTAAGTGCACGGGTTGCAATCCTACCATCCATTTCAGGAAGCACGACTTGCATCGCTAAATCTCGGCTTCTCAAGCCTTGGCTATGCGCTAACCAGTCTTCTTCTGTACTACCTGACAATACCAACTGCAAAACAACAAGGTCTTTCTCAAAGGGCGATTGGAAAGTACTTGGCTCAGAACTAAGATCGGGGCTCGCCACGGTATTGGTTGCAAACCCAGTCGCATTCAGTACCAACTGTACATTTGCCTGGTCGATTAATGCGTTAACCAAGGAGAGTGATGACGGGTCTTTTAGCGAACTAATCGCAACGGGTAACACAGAAAGCTGATGCTGTTCCAAGACACTAATTAGCGCATCGAACATCGTGGTATTAGCGCTTTGCAAATGACTTCGATAAAACAACAGCATTACGGTTGGATTATCTTGGCCAGCCTTATTGCTTACCTTGTCTTGCCAAGCTAATAAGGTCCCCTGCTCTACACCCGGCTCGTAAATCATACATTTGGGTAAGGGCCTCGGCTCTTGCCATGACAACGTTAGATCAGCTAATAATCTGACATAACGCGCAATAATAAAGTGATAAAGATGTCGGGCATTCTCGACGCCGCCTTCACGCAAGTAACGCCAAACACGGTGCGCATCCTGAGGCACTACCGAACTAGCATCAGATAAGTCCGGATCAGGATTATCATCCCCAGGAACCACAATTAAGGTTCTAGGAGCGTCCGGTGTTTGTGCGTTCTGCCAGTCAACCAAGCGCTCCAAACCATAGGCCCAATAACTCGCGCCACCCAATAAGGATACGACAACGACTTGGGCCGACTCCAAGACCTTATGCTCATACAAGTCATACGCAGCAGGCTTTAACAATTGCATCCAGTTCGCCAAACGCACTTGCGGAAAGTTCACATCGTGTTGGTGATCTTCGTGCATATTTTGTAGCGCATACGACAGTGCAGACAAACTACTGTCTGCCGATGTCAGTATAACTACCTCTGCGGGGCTTTGATCGAGATCGATAATACCTTCATCATCGACAAAACCACCCGGTTTAGCTGCTAGCAAATGCATAAAAAAATCACCAAATTCTGCCTTTCAATATCGCTTGTCTAATGGGTGCGTTTAAACCTGTTTGCCTAAACCCGTCCACCTAAACCAGGGCGTTTTCTAATACGCTTTGGATGACCGCTTTCTCGATGCCTTTTCCGATAAAAACGAGCGATGTTTTTCTTGGCTCGCCTGCTTGCCATGGGCGGTCAAAATAACTGTCTAGACGCTTACCCACAGCCTGCAATACTTGTCTCATTGGCTTACCTGGCAAAGCTGCAAAACCTTTTACTCTGAAGATATTGAAGTCACTAACAACGTTTTGTATCGCTGCTTGAATTTTATCGCTATCGACTTCACCGATCTGAATCACAAACGAATCGAAATGGTCATGTGCATGCTCGTGATGTTCGCCGTGCGCATGGTGATGATCATGGTGATTATGTATTTGCTCGATACGCTCTTCAGCCGCAGCATCAATGCCGATGATGGCATTGAGCTCTGCTTCACCGTTACTGATATAGGTCGTTTTGACTTCGCTTGGTACGCGCTTGCCGACAATCGTTTCAACCAATTGACGTTGTGGCGCGTCTAGCAAATCATTTTTGCTAACCACAACCAAGTCTGCAGCACTCAATTGATCGTCTAACAGTTCTTGCAAGCTAGGGTCGTGATCAAGACTTTCATCGGCCAAACGCTGTGCCTGAACCTTACCTTCATCGTGCGCAAATCGCCCTGATGCCACCGCTGGACCATCGACAACCGTTACCACGGCATCGACGGTGCAATATTCTTTAATGCCAGGCCAATTGAATGCCTGCACTAAGGGCTTGGGTAGTGCTAAGCCACTGGTCTCAATCAGAATGTGATCGATATCATCACGACGCTCTACAAGCTGCTGCATAACAGGCAGAAACTCTTCTTCCACCGTACAGCAAATGCAACCATTGGCGAGTTCGTAAATACCATTGTTAGCGCTAGAGTCGGAGTCAACAACACCACTTTCAGCACCATCTTCTTCACAAGACAAAGGACAGCTACGTAGCAGGTCCGCATCAATATCAAGTTCACCAAATTCATTGACAATAACGGCGATTCGTTTGCCTTCAGCTTGCTGAATGACATTTGATAGTAAGGTGGTTTTACCACTTCCTAAAAAGCCAGTAACGACGGTGGTAGGTATTTTATTTAATTGCATCATTTATCTCGCTGTACTCTCGTTGTTGTTCTATCTTGGTTGTCTTTGTGCTTAATCAAACTCACCGACAACGTGTGTTGTTTTCTGCTGCTAGCGCTTCACTTGTCTCGGTACATCTGGTTTAACCTTGGGCCGATAGACATGCGCTTTGTCTTTGGCATATAGATAAGAATCGGCAAAATCGTCGGTATCCAACACATGACCGACCAGGATCAAAGATGTTCGAGTAAATTTCTTTTCGCGTACTTTTTCGACGATATCTTTTAATGTTCCTGTGACTTTGTCTTCATCGGGCCAACTGGTTCTGTAACACACAGCTGCAGGGCAGTCTTCGCCATAATGCGGAATCAGCTCTCCAACAATTTTATGGATGCGGGTGACGCCAAGATGGATCGCGAGGGTCGCGCCGCTTTGTGCCAGCTGCGGAAGCCGCTCTCGCTCAGGAAACGGAGTTTTGCCTTCATAGCGCGTCATAATTAGCGTTTGAGAAACGCCAGACAAGGTCAACTCTTTACCTAAATACGCGGCAGACGCAGCAACAGCACTGACACCCGGTATGATTTCATAATCAATACCAGCTTGCTCTAGCCGTCTAATTTGCTCACCAATCGCACCATAAAGTGAAGGGTCACCACATTGAAGCCGCGCAACGTCTTTACCTTCTTGGTGGGCTTTCTCAATGTGCTGGCTAATTTCTTCTAAGTCGATAGAGGCGGTATCGACAATCAACTCTGCTTTATCTTCAACTGAATCCAAGACCTCTCTGGGTATCAATGAACCGGCGTACAAAACAACAGGACAACGCTCAAGTATACGCTGGCCTTTTAGGGTCATGAGCTCTGGGTCACCCGGACCGGCTCCAATAAAATAGACTGTCATAGTTTTTTCTTATAGCCTCTTGGCGTGTAAACCCATTCTTTTTTGCCATTGACGATATGTCGAGATTCGCTGTTTCCAACGCTCACAAGCGTGAACATATCAACGTCTTTGGCATCTAACTTATCTAGGGTGGTAATGGTGATGGACTCGTCTTCACGGGTTAATTGGCGCCCCAACAAAACGGGCGTCGAAGCCGGTCGGTACTGGAGCAAAACGTCTCGCGCATGGTTCAACTGCCAATCACGCTTTTTAGATACGGGGTTATAGAACGAGATAACAAAGTCACCTTGGCCAGCGCTATGAATACGCTTTTCGATCGTCTCCCAAGGCGTTAGCAAATCAGATAACGATACGGTACAAAAATCATGACCGAGCATGGCGCCGACACGGCTTGCGCCCGCTTGCATGGCAGAGATTCCAGGGACAACGTCTATCTCAACATCTAGCCATTCTGGATGATCTAAGGCCTCGCCTTGCGCTTGCTTTAAGAGTTGTTGATCCAACAATTCAAACACCAACGTTGCCATCGCATAAATGCCGATGTCGCCACTCGAAACCAAGGCGGTTGTTTTACCGCTAGCCGCGAGATCTAAGGCGAGTTTAGCTCGCCCGATCTCTTCCCCCAAAGGTAACTCGTGATGTGTTTTTCCATCACACACATCACCTAACAAGTCGAGATACAAACCGTACGCGACCAAATCTGAACTGGCTCCAATGGCGCTAAGCGCTTTCGGCGCCACAAGAGATCTATCACCAGGACCGGTGCCCACTACAAATAACTGACTCATGCTAATTTTGTTTCCTGCTCTTAATTCAAATGAACTATTTTTCCAATACGACCTAAGCACTATTACTTATCTGACGCTGTCTTAGTAAAGCTCCGTGCAATCGCGCACGTGGCTTTCTTTGTCTTTTGTTTCGATAAAACCAACTCCGCTGGCGCAGACGTCGTCTTTTGTGCCGAATACAATGCCGCCGATTCAGCGACCCCATACACGCCAACTGTGTCGAATATATAATCTGACTTTACGCTCAGCTGAGACTCAACCGTCGCCAACTGATCTTTGTCCCATGTGAGATACGGTAAAGCCAGGGATGCCGCCAAATCGATTAACCCTTGTTCGTCCGCCTTAATATCAATGCTTGCGATGCCGCTAATCTGTGAAAGCTCTAAACCCTTTTCCACAAGGCATTGTTCTAGCAAGGCACGAAGTTCTGACTCAGGGCAATGCCGCTCGCAGCCCATGCCCACGATGTAGATTGGTTTCAAATACGGATCCGCCGTCGTTAAGACCAAGCTTGCACTGAGTACTTCCGAAATAATTCGCCCAAACTCATTCGCGCCACCTTCATGCCCGGACAGCAAGGGAATAACAAATTCGCCACGTTCATCCAGAACGAGGACGGGCGGGTCTTCATGTTTGTTCACCATTACCGGCGCGAGTGTTCGCATGACAATGCCTGTGGCACAGATTAAAATCTGTCGTTCGCCGGCGCGAAATGAGTCTTGCACCGTTTGCGCAAAGGGTTGCGGTTTAAACGACACCTCGACTTCATTCGTAAGCGCAGTTGAATCGGTTCTAATTGCGCTTGCTAAGCGTTCTGCCAAACAGCGCCCGGCTTCGGTTAACGCGAAAATTCTAATCACGACTTCTCTCCTCTGAGCTACGATCTGCCGATGGTAAAACCACAAACAAAGAAAAATACGGCCCTTGCTCTGGAGATAATTGAGTTATATCGCTCACAATCTTCTGATTATCTCGGCCGATATATTCAAGATACGTGGCGTCGGCTAATCTTCCCGTTCGCTCAAGCAATGCCAATATTCTTGGGCGGGCCTGCCCTGCTTTCATGATCACCACACTATCGTGCTCGCTAAGGGCTCGCTCTATTTGCGAATCCTGATGACGGCCACTGACCACAACAAACGATTCTTTTAACATTGTAAGCGGTTGCATCATCGCGCTGGCAGCAGCATTCACAGACGAAATACCTGGGATCACCTGACAGGGGTAGTCATCCTGAAGCCGCTCAAGTAAGTAGGCAAACGAGCCGAAAAATAAGGGGTCGCCTTCACACAAAAACGCCACATCCTGCCCCGCATCAAGCGCCGCTTTTATCCGAACAGCGCCACTGTCGTAAGCGTGATTCGCTAAGGTACGATCCTTCGACATCGGCATCTCGATCACGACATCCTCAAGAACATTAAGACCCTGATCCGCCGCTCTCTCTTCACGTTCTGTCAGCGCGTTTCTTGCAATCATTTTCGCTTGTGAGCTACCGGTTTCACCACTGAGATAGCTGATCACTGGCGCGTTCTGGATTACTTTGAATGCCTTCATCGTTAGTAAGTCAGGATCACCCGGCCCAACGCCAACACCATAAAAGGCGCCGAGCTTATTCTGATTGACCTGCTGCTGGTTAGACATGATCCAAGGCCTCATTCGTTGCTGTCTTTTCTACTTTCACAAACTTATAAAGTGTGACGGGTAGTTGTGGTTTGTAATACAACTCACCCGCCAGCGTTTCGCCGCGACTAACGGCCAGCTCAAATGTTTCGACATGGCTTGTTTCATCGCTGAACCGAGATTGGTAAAACTGATAAAGTTGTTGGCGCGTTTGTTCGGTCACGGCACTGGCGACGACCATCCCACGCTCTGGT
>NZ_LWGA01000442.1:0-516 GCF_001635235.1 Oleiphilus sp. HI0117
GCGTAGTACATGTGTTTCTCTATTGTTTCAATGTTTGGTCGTAGACTAATTAAAGCATTCTAAGGCTATTGATGGATGATGTCTTCAAAATCCAAGCCCGTTAATCGTTTTATGTGCTTAAAGAGGTAGAGCATTGCGTATATCATCACGATGACGCAGGGTATTGTAATAACCGGGTAGCTAAGCAGGTTCATTGTACCAAGCTCGTCATTGAACTCGGCAGTTCCCGAAGGGCTGACGACTATGTACTTTGCCAATGCATAGTTTAGAGCAGCGGAAAGCATGAAAGAGCCCGCTAGTATATAAGTGGCTGTTTTTAAGACACGTTCAAAAGCGCCTTGGTTATTACTTTTGTCGAGAGCTTCATCGACCTTATCAATTTGCAGAATCTTGTCGTTATAAATAAATGTTTTGACCAAGGGGTACTTGGTTTTTAGTGAAACAATCGTACCTATAGCAATGATCAATGGTATGCTGGCTTCTTTGATTGCAATATATTTTGCATCGAGTTCCAAT
>NZ_LWGA01000443.1:0-751 GCF_001635235.1 Oleiphilus sp. HI0117
ATAATATCTGCCGCCGTACCTTGCATTGGTGCATTAATCGCCGTCCGCTCTGCTGCTTGCTGAAGCATTTTATTTCGAGCATTTATCTCAGGAAGATATAAACGACGACCAAAAACGGTTTCGACATAACCATCATCATGTGCTTGAGCCCGGATTCTATCCATGTACTCAAGTACACCTGGGTAACGTTCGAAATAACGATCAATATATTGCGCTGCTTCTTTTCGAGATACATTGATTTGCTTCGCCAAACCAAATGCCGACATACCGTAAATCAAACCAAAGTTAATGGCTTTGGCTTTGCGGCGCTGATCAGCACTCACCTCTTCAACAGAAACATCGAAGACTTCTGCAGCAGTCGCACGGTGTACGTCTTCTCCTTGAGCAAATGCCTCCAACAAGCCCTTATCTTGAGACAAGTGCGCCATAATTCTCAGTTCTATTTGCGAATAGTCGGCTGCGATAAGCTTATAACCGTCGGGTGCAACAAAAGCCTGACGAATCTTTCGACCTTCGGTGCTTCGAATCGGAATATTCTGCAAGTTCGGATCACTAGAAGATAAACGCCCTGTCGCGGTGACAGCCTGATGATAAGAAGTATGAATTCTCCCTGTTCCCGGATTAATCAACTGCGGAAGTTTATCGGTATAAGTCGACTTGAGTTTTGCCAGACTACGGTGCTCAAGAATTAACTTAGGCAGCGGGTAGTCAAGTGCTAATTCCTGTAAGACCGGCTCGGCGGTTGAAGGTT
>NZ_LWGA01000444.1:0-435 GCF_001635235.1 Oleiphilus sp. HI0117
CCCTGAATCGGAAGAAGTAATAAAGAATACCAATACAAGGAGAATAGCGATCATCGATAGAAGCTGACTCATGGGCAGCTCATCGAACATCTGAAACATGGCAAGCGGGACATCCGTTAGACCATTTGCTCCAAGCTCACCGACACCGTTCACAACTTGATCGATGGCAATACCACCATAGACCGACATCCATATTACAGTCACTGCGGTTGGCACGAGTAGCACGGCACAGAGGAATTCGCGGATAGTTCTGCCTTTAGATATACGCGCAATAAACATTCCGACAAAAGGCGACCATGATATCCACCAGGCCCAATAGAACACCGTCCAACCTTGAAACCAGGCTTCGTCATCTCGATTGTGCGGATTACTAAGCGGTATTATATTCTCAAGGTACGCACCAATCGTAGTGGGAACATTCCCCAGCGCTACAGC
>NZ_LWGA01000445.1:0-939 GCF_001635235.1 Oleiphilus sp. HI0117
GGCACCTCAATGTCTGGCGTTGAACTCCATGCCAACGCCTACTCTGCACTACTTAATAATACCGCTATTCGACCTGTTGATTCGGTTTGGGCTTACTTGCTGACATTTGCTTTCATCATGATCCCTATCCTGCTGTTTCCGCGACTCAAACCAACGCATGTCTTACCTTCTGCGATCCTGCTAGTACTGTTGGTTTTTAGTTTTAGCTACCTACTAATACTACTAGATAAGACCTGGTTTCCACCCATTAATGCAATCATTGGTATTTTACTCGCATACCCTTTGTGGAGCTGGCAACGCATGCGGCAGCTAAACCAATTTTTAAACCATGAGTTGGAAAGGCTTGAAAAAGAACCTGCGATTAGCTTCCGTCATATCGGTCAGCACCCGGTGCAAGAAATCTTCGAATCTTTAAATGCCCTGCTAAAACCTAAGCACTACGTTCTACTTAAAGATAAGCAAATTATTCTGCAAGATGAACATACGCCGCTTAGTTACCAGCGCTTAAAATCAACAAACAAGTGGATGCATGATGGGCACACCAGCTGGATAACCCTAGCTCAGGAATCTGACTCTGGCGTGACATCCTTCTACCATATGGGCTTTGTATGGGCTCATCCAACCAACCTATCTGAACATCAGGACTATCTAAACAAACTCGACTTCACAACACCACTAGCACGCAATAAGCCCCGATATTATGAGAAGGTTGCCAATCGAATATCACAGGTACGTGAAGCAATACATTCCATGCAAGACATGAGAACCTTTATATCAAAAGGCTTCGAAGAAATTCCCAATGCGGTATTTGTTACCGACCCTGTTGGCTTAATCGTATTTACCAATAGTCATGCTCAAACTTGGTTTTCTGAATCAAACGGAACGCTACTAGGACAAGCTATTTGTACATTGTTTGACCCCCAACAAAACATTCAGCTA
>NZ_LWGA01000446.1:0-424 GCF_001635235.1 Oleiphilus sp. HI0117
ATTGGCTTCTTAAGCCGCCAACTTACCAATACCGGTAGCTTTGGTGTCTTTTTAGAGCCCATTATTCAGGTTTTTCGCCCAAATTGGCGTCACGGAAGAACTAGTGCTCAAGTACTCTTCATAAGAAATGAAACAGATGACATCTACACGCTGACTTTAAGGCCAGAAAAAAAATGGACTGGTTTTAATGCCGGACAATATGTACAGCTAAGCGTTGAAAAAGATGGCGCAATGCTAACACGTACCTTTAGCCTTTCCTGCTCGCCTAAACACTTTCTTCGCACAGGTGAAATCACCTTAACCATACGCGCAAATGAAGAAGGTGCTGTAACGCCATGGCTCAACCAAGCTTTGAAAAGTGGTGACACTGTTTACTTATCCGAAGCCCAAGGTGATTTCCAACTAAGCAACTCAGTAAAAGACA
>NZ_LWGA01000447.1:0-800 GCF_001635235.1 Oleiphilus sp. HI0117
GGATAAAAATATACAGGAGTGAAAATAAGGGAGAAAAGACTTGGCAACAAAGCCCTTTAAGCGCGGATTAGTCGTTGGAAAATTTTCACCTCTTCATAAAGGGCACGAGTATCTAATACAAAACGCATTTAATCAGTGTGAAGATGTTGTCGTCATCAGCTACTCAAGGCCTGAGTTTCCATCCTGCTCTGCCAAGATAAGAGAGCATTGGATAAAATCAGTTTTTCCATCCGCTAGCGTTCTGTGTGTTGATGCTGCCACGGTCGAGTCTTGGCGAGCTCATAGCGCTTGGAATCTTCCAATGCCCAGCAATAGTGAAGCTGACCATATGCATCGGCATTTCACCTATCGACTTCTTTCATACAAGTTTGGTTTGGAAGTTGATGCAGTCTTTACGAGTGAAGAATATGGGGATGGCTTCGCTCAATTTCTGAGTGATCCAGCGACTGGTTTTGGTTCTCCTGTCGAGCATGTTTGTGTCGACCTCAACAGGGAAACTTATCCGGTAAGTGGCTCACTTATGCGTTCTACTCGGAACCAAGACAATGGGCTAATCGATCAATCTGTCCAAGCTGACTTTAGCGTCCAAAAGATTGTTTTCCTAGGGGCTGAATCAACAGGTAAATCAAAGCTATCTCGGCTTCTCTCTGAACAATTTAATGAGCCGCTGGTTGAAGAATACGGCAGAGATTTTGGGAAGAAAAAAATGGCGACCTTACGCCAGAAGATCTGATAGATATTTGCATTACACAGACTCATAAAGAGGATCTCGCTCAGAGACAGGCGAGACGGTATATCTT
>NZ_LWGA01000448.1:0-9703 GCF_001635235.1 Oleiphilus sp. HI0117
TCGTGAGTCAATATGTTAATCATAACAATATGAATCTAGAGTTAATTCAATTCAGAGTAAACCATGATACAAGTTTCCAATCTTACTAAAAATTTTGATGACTTCTGCGCTGTAAATAATATCAGCTTTACTGTCAAACCTGGTGAAGTCTTAGGGTTTCTAGGGCCAAATGGCGCAGGTAAATCAACAACAATGAAGATCCTGACAGGGTTTTTGGCACCCAGTGAGGGGCAGATAGCGGTAATGGGACATGATGTTTTATCGGACCCGATTGCCGCCAAGAAAGAAATTGGTTATCTGCCTGAAGGTGCACCTGCTTATGCAGATATGACGGTTATCGCATCACTAAGGTTTATCGGTCAGGTGCGAGGTTTTTCTGGGGCTCAGCTGCAGACCCGAATTGACCAGGTTGTGGAAAAGGTCGCGTTGGAACCGGTTCTGAACAAGAAGGTAGAAAACCTGTCGAAAGGTTATTGCCGCCGTTTGGGGATCGCCCAGGCCTTGATTCATGATCCCAAAGTGCTAATTCTGGATGAGCCGACTGATGGCTTGGACCCAAACCAAAAACATCAGGTTCGACAGTTAATCCACGATTTGTCAGAAGACAAGATTGTTATTGTCTCGACGCATATACTTGAAGAGGTGAGTGCGGTTTGTTCTCGTGCCATGATTTTGGCTCAAGGAGCCATCGTCTTTGATGGAACGCCTGAAGAACTAGCTGCCATGTCAGAGCATCATAACGCGGTGACAGTCAGGCTTTCAGAACATAATGAAGACATTATCAGACAGCTGCAAGCTTTACCGCAGGTTGAATCAGTTGATAGTGACTCGACAGGTTCAATCAAGGCTTACCCAGTGAATGGGCAGGCGATTCTTGCACCAATTAACTCCGTGTTACATGCCGCCAATTGTCAGATAGAAGAACTGCATGTCGAGACGGGGCAGTTGGATGATGTCTTTAGGAAGGTAACAATCGAAGCAGAGCAGGCTGCTCGTACGGGAGGTCGCTCATGAACGTCATGAATATTGTATTAAAAAGGGAGTTGGCGAGTTATTTCTCAACGCCTGTCGCTTATATCTTTATCGTTATATTTCTAATGCTCAGTGGTGTGTTTACTTTCTATTTGGGGCATTTCTTTGAGCAAGGTCAGGCTGACCTTGGGGCTTTCTTTAACTTCATTCCCTGGCTATATCTTGTTTTGGTGCCTGCAGTGGCGATGCGCTTATGGTCTGAGGAACGTCGCAGTGGCACCATTGAGTTGCTAATGACTTTACCTCTATCTACTTTGGAGCTGGTGGTTGCCAAGTTTCTTGCGGCGTGGCTTTTTATCGGTCTGGCTTTGCTTTTGACCTTCCCTTTATGGATAACCGTTAACTATCTTGGGGAGCCTGATAATGGCGTGATTTTCGCTGGATATATTGGTTCATGGCTAATGTCTGGTGGTTTTTTGGCGATAGGTTCATGCCTGTCAGCAACAACGAAAAACCAGATAATTGCCTTTATTCTAACCTTGGTGGTGTGCTTTCTAATGGTGGTAGCAGGGTTTCCAATTGTTCAGGATGTTTTCTCGTCTTGGGCGCCGTTGTGGTTGGTTGATGGCTTCGCTAACCTAAGCTTCCTGACTCACTTCGATGCGATATCCCGTGGTGTTATTGATTTGCGCGATTTTGTTTATTTTCTTGTGCTCATTTCGGCCTGGCTCTATGCCACTGTTTTGGTCGTTGATATGAAGAAAGCGGATTAAGGGGAGATAGACATGACTAATTTAAAATCATCTAAAGGTTTATTGATTGTATTTATTGCCATGTTTGTGGTGATTCTCGTGAGCTCCAAACTGCTAAGCGGTGTTCGCTGGGATTTGACTGAAAATGGTTTGTATACCTTGTCTGACGGCACTAAGAAAATAATTAAAAGTCTTGATAAGCCCGTGAACTTAACCTTGTATTTTTCTGATAAAGCGAGTTCACAGCTTCCTGCTTTAAGGACTTATGCTCAAAGAGTCGAAGAATTGTTGCAAGAGTATGTAGGTCTATCTGACGGGAAGCTCAGCTTCGAAAAAGTAGATCCTGTGCCTTTCTCGGAAGCTGAAGATGAAGCTTCCTTGGCTGGCTTGCAAGGCGTGCCAGCAGGTTCCCGAGGTGACGAAATTTACTTTGGCTTGCGTGTACAGAATGAAGACGGCGCAGAAGAAGTGATTCCATTTATGCAGCCAGACAAAGAGGCATTCCTTGAGTATGAATTGACGCGTTTGATCTCGTCTCTGTCAAAGACGGCTTTGCCTAAAGTCGGAATTTATAGTGGCGTGGAAATCAATGGCGGCTTTGATTATATGACTCGACAGACACGTCCAGCTTGGTCGATTGTCGAATATATGCAGGAAGGCTTTGAACTGGAATGGATAGAAGACAATGCCACCGAAATTCCTGAGGTGGATGTGCTCTTGCTTGTTGCACCTCAAAACCTTTCAGATAGTTTGTTGTTTGCGATAGATCAGTTTGTCCTGAAGGGTGGGAGAACCTTGGTATTTCTCGACCCGTACTCTGAGGCACTTGCCGGACAAAGCGGAATTCCTTCTGTACAACGTTCAGATCTTAATAAGTTGCTGCCTGGCTGGGGTCTCCAGTTGCGCGAAGATGTGATCGTGACTGACTTCGCAAACTCTATGGTTGTCGGGCTTGGACAGAACCGAAATCCGGTGCGACATATTGGCTTGTTAGGGATGGACCCGAGCACGGCGAGCTCAGGCGAAGACATTGTCTTGTTCGGATTAGAGAGCATGAACTGGTCTTCAGCGGGTATCCTGGATAGTCTTGAAGACCGTCAGACGGAAGTGAATGTCTTGTTATCGAGCAGTGAACAGTCAATGCCACAAAAAGCTGAGCTCTTAACAAATCTGCAAGACCCTCAAGACTTATTGAATGACTTTGAACCAACGGGCGAGCGCTATGCCCTTGCTGTAAGAGTTTCAGGGAAAGCGAAGACCGCTTTTCCTGAAGGTGTAACAGTGCAGAAGCAGATCTTATCTGATAGCGATGAGCCAAATGCTGAGGGCGACTCTTTGGATGCCGAAGAGGTTCAGAAAACCGAAACAGTTAGCGAAACGCTTTTACCGGAAATAAGCGAAGGTGAGGCGCTTAACTTGATGATTGTTGCGGATTCAGATCTACTGACAGATCGACTGTGGATTCAGGTTCAGAATTTCTTTGGTCAGCAGATTGCCACGCCTTGGGCCGATAATGGTAGTTTCCTGGTTAATGCTCTGGAAAACTTTTCGGGGCATCCGGAGCTAATTCAAATTCGTAGTCAGGGGCGCTTTAATCGTCCTTTTGATAAAGTTGAAGATATACGTATGGCGGCTGAAGAGCGCTTCCTGGAGCAGCAAGAGTTGCTCGAAGAAGAGCTTCAGGCAACTGAGAGTAAGCTGATGGATCTGGAGCGTTTACGGGGTGAAGGTGATGGTGCTCTATTTACTGATGAGCAAGCCCAAGAGTTAGAAAGCTTTCAGGTTGAGAAGCTTAAAATTCGTAAACAGTTGCGAGATGTTCAGCATCAGTTGGACCAGGATATTGAAAACTTGGGTACGCGTTTGAAGTTGATTAATATCTTTTTAGTGCCTGTACTAGTTTGCTTGTTTGCGCTATTTGTCGCAATGCGCAAGCGTTCTGTGCAGCGCTAAAAGGCCTCACCCTTTGACACAGTCGCCCGCTGCTCGCTCGATTCTGGTACTAGATTCCGGAGTAGGGGGCTTGAGTGTCTGCCAATCGATTCTGGCGACAATGCCAGAGTTGCAAATTATCTATTTTGCAGACGACGCTTACTTCCCTTATGGTTTGTTGCCGGAGCAGGTGCTTCGGCAACGCTTAAGAGAAGTTGTCTCGGCAATGTTGCTCCAACATAAGCCAGAGCTGGTTGTTCTGGCTTGTAATACTGTTAGCACCCTAGTCCTGCCGGATTTACGGGCGGAGTTTGATGTGCCCTTTGTCGGCGTTGTACCCGCTATAAAGCCCGCAGCCCAGATGACCCAAAGCGCGGTGATAGGGTTATTAGCGACTCCGGCAACGGTTAAGCGCCAATATACAGATCAATTAATTAAGGACTATGCAAGTCATTGTTGCGTGGTTCGAATTGGTAGCAGTGAGCTTGTTGAACAAGCCGAAATGCACTTGTCGGGTTACCCAGTTGATCAAGCACTTCTTGCTCGAGTGCTGGCACCGTTTAAACAAGAAGTCGATGGCTCAAGGGTAGATGTGGTTGTCTTGGGATGTACTCATTTCCCTTTACTTAAAGATCAGCTTAGTGCCTTGCTTCCCCAGGTAAGCTGGGTAGATTCCGGTGAAGCGATTGCAAAGCGAGTGCAGCATTTGTTGGCTGGTGAGCAGGGGGTTATTCCAGGGCAAGATCTCTCTACAAAGAACGCGATTCATCAGATTTATTTTTCTGAGATGACGCCTAATGAAGAGGTGTTCTCGGAATCATTACAAGCCTTGGGCTTAGCTCAATACCAGCTTCACTGTTTCTCGGCCAGTATGGACTGAAATGCGGGTTGGCCCAGTACGCTAAAAGTCTGCTCTTTACAGAGCTTCAAACCCTTCTTTTCAAGTAGGTCTGCGTAATTGTAAAGGCCATGAATAGCATTGCCTGCGACCGCAAAGAAAGCCGTTGCGGCGGTTAGCCAGTAGGCTTGCTGAGCAGTCTTTTGAAATATATTGCCACTGGCAGTTTTAAAATCACCAATAATCACGTAGCCACCTGGTTTACACAGTTTGATCAGGTGGTCTAACACCGCATTCATTTTGTCTTTCTCAAATACTGTTAGAAAGAAGTTGGCAACCACGACATCATAATTAGCTTTTGCTTCATGCTTGAGTATGTCACCAAGGATAGGTTTAATATTGAGTGACTCCTTATCGGGGTGCTTCTCAATAAGTTTGAGGTTGGTATCCATCATTGTTGGTGATAAATCAATTAATGTCGATTCAGCACCGAGTTCAGCTGCTCTAATGGCATCATCACCTTGTCCCGCACCAGCAAATAAGACTTTACTACCAGTCTTGACGAGTTCTTCATCAAGCATCGCTAAGCGGCATTCCTGTATAGCATTGCCGCTATATAGTTTGCTTAAAGTGTCGTAGGAACGTCCAATTAATCTGTATTTGTCTAACATGGTTTGAGCTTTCAAAGAGAAGAGGCAGGTTTGACTATAAGGCTTTGCATTATTATGGATGTTCTGAGGAAAAAGGCCAGCTTATATCTCAATAAGCTGGCTCGCATTGTTGTTAATCTGTTCAAGTGCGTCACGGCCTGGAACGGCTCTACCAAAATAGAAGCCTTGAATCTCCTGGCAGCCCAAAGACTTTAGGTAACTTAGTTGAGTCTCGGTTTCGACGCCTTCGGCAACAATATTGAGTTTCAGGCCGTGGGCCATGGATACAATAGCATTAACGATGCAGGCATCATCGTGTGTATCTTCAATATCCTTGATGAAGGACTGGTCTACTTTCAAAGTATGAATAGGCAGTTTATGAATATAGTTCAGTGATGAATAACCCGTGCCAAAGTCGTCAATGGCAATGGTGACGCCATGCTCAGAGAGTTGTCTGAGTTTTTGAGTCATATTCTCAAGGTCGTTCATAATAACATTTTCAGTGAGCTCGATTTCGAGATTTCCGGGCGGGAAATCTGCCTGGCGCAAGCTGGATAGTAAACGCTGTACAAAGCGCGGGTGTTCAACCTGGAGAGGTGAGAAGTTTACTGATAAGCGAATGTCACTTTGGCCGCTGTCGATCCAGGATTTAATTTCTTTACAGGCCGAATGCAGTACCCAGTCGCTAATATCAGACATTAGTCGGGTTTCTTCGGCTAAAGGAATAAACTCGCCAGGATAGATTAGACCACGCTCAGGATGCTGCCATCTTACCAGCGCTTCAACACCGATGGTCTTACCTGTCTTGGCAGAAATTTGAGGCTGATAATAAACTTTGAACTGGTTACGTTCCAGTGCGTTTCTAAGGTCTCTTTCCAGGCTCAAACGATTTGAGGTGTGGATGGCCATATCTTCGCTGTAGTACTGGTAACCATCTTTACCGCGTCCCTTTACATGGTACATAGCAACATCGGCATTTTGGATGAGCTGGTCAACCGTGTTCCCGCCATTAGGGTAGACGGCAATACCAATACTTACGCCGACAAATACTTCATGCTCACCCAGGTCGAAAGGGGCTTTGAGTGTTGAAATGACTTTCTTGGCAATGGTTCTGGCATCTTCAGGCGAAGAAATTGATGGCAGAAGTAGGGTGAATTCATCTCCACCAAAACGAGATAAGGTATCACACTTTCTGACGCAGCTTTCAAGGCGAAGGGCCACAGACTGCAATAAGCGGTCGCCCATAGCGTGCCCCAAAGTATCGTTGACCACTTTAAAGCGATCCAGATCCAGGAACATGACGGCGACATGATTCTTGTTTCGTTTGGCCTGCGCGATAGAGATGTTTAGACGGTCTTTAAACAGCGCTCTGTTCGGGAGGCGTGTAAGAAGGTCGTGATAGGCCTGAAAGTTAATAAACTCTTCGGCTTCTTTTCGCTCGGTAATGTCACGAGCTGTTCCATAGGTGCCAATCACTTTGGTAAGCGTTTTCTTTTTTCCGGAAATGTCTGTAACTGAGGTTCTTACTTTACGCTCAATAGGGAAGAAAGTGACTTCAAAATAGCGCGCTGTATGGTCTGATTTTTTAGCTTTCAGGCGCAACTCTGAAGACCAGGTATCCTGTTTTTTACCGAACTGTTCCTCAAATAGATAGCTGGCACGCTCCAGGTCATTCTCTTCAATAATATCCAGGTAGTTTCGGCCGATTAAGTCTGTTTTCTTATAACCAAGAATGCTTTCTACTTTGTTGTTCAGAAAAGTGAATCGACCACTTTTGTCGAGCATGAAAACGATATCAGGAGAACTGTTAACGATGTAGCGGTGAAGTTCTTCAGATTTTTGTAGTCTCGATTGCATAGCGTGGTGTGCTTTTTCAAGCATCACCTTCTGCAGGGCGCTTTCCATGGTAGAAAGCAGTTCTTCAGGGTCATAGGGCTTACGCAAGTAATCATACGCGCCACGTCGTAAAGCTTTGCTTACCGCAGAAAAAGAAGACTCGCCGCTGACAACAATTGTTGCAACATCGATTTCTTTTTGAGTGATAAAGTCCATCACTTGATGACCATTGAGATCAGCCATATTCAGATCAAGAAGAACTAGATCAAAGTCTTCTGATGATAGCTTTTCACAGGCCTGCAGGCCACCATGTGCGCAAACAACTTGATAGCCTTTGTTGAGTAGAAGGTTCTCAAGACTTTTAAGTAGGCGATACTCATCGTCGACGATAAGAATGCAGGCTTGTTCAGTTTGCAGACTTAGATTCTGCTCTGTTTTTTGTATTTTCATGCTAACTCTTGACCACTACGTAATCACTACGTTCATTACTGCTCCATATTCCTCTCCTATAGTCGCTTCCATACACATGGACTATAGGCTTTCTTGAGGAAGAAAGATTTGAAACGTCGTTCCTTTTTCGTTGCTTCTACAACTAATGGTACCTTTAGCATCCCTGACGAGGTTTTTGGTAATACTCAGGCCCAAGCCTGAGTGTCCGTCACCTTTTGTTGAGGTAACAGGTTTAAAAAGGCTTTTTGCTATTTCTTCTGGCAGGCCTGGGCCTTGGTCCTTGATCAGGATTTCTACGTAACCCTGGCCATTAAGGTTGATATTGGCTGCCGTGCTGATAAAAATAATGCCGCCTTCAGGCATTGCTTCCGAGGCGTTTTTAATCAGATTTGTAATGATTTGCTTGAACTGGTTCCTTTTCGTGCCGATTCGCTTCAAGTCCTGATCTAAGTCTAGCTGATAGGAAGTGTCGTGCAAGACGAATAAAGAATGCTCATATAAGGTGCAAAGATTCTTGATTTCGGTATTAATGTCGACGCCGGACTGTGTTTCGACGGCTTCTTGTTTTAGGTCGCGTAAACGTAAAATAATCTGACTTGTTCTATTTAGTTCTTCTCTGACAATATCAAGCTCTTCAGCTAGCTCGTGTTGCTCGTAACTTTCTGCAGGCCCCGTTAGTTTGTTAGACAAAGAGACCAAATAGTTATTAATGATGTTTAAGGGGTTGTTGGCTTCGTGGGCTATTTCCCTGGCTCGCTGTGCCATAGCTTCAGTGCTGGCATCGCTCTCAATGCGTGTAATTTTTTCCGTGGTCTTACTGCAAGCCTGGGCCATTTCCTCGGTAAAGTACTTTAATAAACGTATTTGGTGTGAGCTTTGGCTCAGAGAGTGTTCACAGGCAATCACCAATACGCAAAATAAGTCTTCATGAGTCCGAATCGGACAGCAAACAATACCCGTGCTATTGAGTCCCCTAGTTATCTGCTGATCGACAACTGATAAGTTGTTTGAGTCATTGGCTGAGCTTGAGGCCTCAATATTGTGGTCAAGTGAGCACATTACCTGGTTTCTTGCGGCTGACTGCGCGACTAGGCTGCGCTCATTACTTAGTTTCACTTTAATAGGTACTTCATTGTCGCCATGTGCCTGGCCTGAAACGAGCTCTTTAGATTCGGGGTTAAACCAGTAGACTTCGCTTTGGCTAAAACCAAAAAGTAGCTCAAGGCTCGTGCGTAGTGACCTTCCTAGCTCATCTCGGTTTTGGGCGTGACTCAGTTCAGTGCTAACATTCTGGATAAGACCAATCTTTCGGACTTGCTCGGCCAGCTTTACTTGGGCTTTTTTATCGTTTTCACTATCTATGTCGGCTTGAATGTCTATTTCGATATTTAGAGTCTTGGCCATTTCTTTAACATCGCCTTCGACTTTAAAGACAATTTCTTTTAGTAGTGCGCTGTTTAGTTCAAATAATTGGTAACCCAAGTCTGCGAAACTGTCGCCTGAGAAATAATCCTGCTGAAAAGTGCCTAACTGGCTTGAAAGGTATATGAGCTTAACCAGGTGATGAGCATCCTGAATAGATTCAGGCTCGGCGTGATGGAACTCAATCGCATCAACAGCAAAGCTACTTAAGTTCCACTCTTTTGCGAGCCATGCTCCTATTTGAGTATGGTCAACTGAAAATGCTTCTTGCTCAAATTTACAGAGCTTATGAGTAAGAACCTCTGGCTTACTACGAAGTTCTGCATACTCTTGTGGAAAGTGACTGTCGAGAACCACCTCCCCGATGTTGTGAAGCAATGCAGTCAGATAGGCTTCATCAGGATTAGGGTAGCTGGTCAGGATCGCTAATGCTTTTGCAATTAAAGCTGTGCTCAGAGAGTGCTTCCAGAACTGTTTCAAAAAAACGAGGTGTTGACTCTTAAAGCCCGAGAAGAATTGTTGTACCGCCGCAGTGATAACAATCGTCTTGATTGTATCGGTACCCAAAACAAGTAGAGCGCGCTCAATACTTTTTATTTCGGTTCCGCGATTGTAGAACGACGAATTTGCCAGGGATATAACGCGTGCGGTGATCGCAGCATCATGACTAATTATTTGTGACATTCGCTGAAAGGTTGCGCCGTCTTCCTGACAAGCTTCCAGCATTTCAACCAATACATGAGGAAGAGAAGGTAGCTTATTTACCTTCAATTCGTTCATTATTTGTTGTGTGTTGTCTGTAGTCATGGCTTTTTATGATAAAAAATCGTCTTTTAAAGAACGTTATTATT
>NZ_LWGA01000449.1:0-280 GCF_001635235.1 Oleiphilus sp. HI0117
TTATAACGATATTGCATCGACCTGGAAGCGGCTTACCAATCGACTCATAGGTTTTACGCCCCATTAGAATCGGCTTGCCCATCGTCACTTGTTTAAAGTACTTAAGATCATTGGGCAAATACCAAGGCAGCTTGTTGTTAATGCCGATAACTCGGTTTTCTGCCATCGCGACGATCATGGAGCGCTTCATTGTTTCTTCCTACTCGATATATATTTAAACTGAAAAAGGGTACTGGATACTGTCATGCGACTCATAGCCGACGACTTCAAAGTCAGCGGT
>NZ_LWGA01000450.1:0-607 GCF_001635235.1 Oleiphilus sp. HI0117
CCACCACTCTTTGTTATCAACAAATTGAGAAAAGTACCCCTCTGGATAGATAGAATATAGTTCGTACTTATCAATCTGCATTAATGCCTGTCGGATGAACAACCCTCGATACAGCTTTCTCGAAAAACCATCTCCGCTAAGGAGCTCTTCACTTAAATAGCGCGATAATTCCTGAGCTTGCTTGATTGCTTTTTTAACGTCATAACTAACGCCAGTTTTAACCTCTAAAGGCAGCAAGTAGAGTTTTTGATCTTTGAACCCTACAAACAGTACGTCATCAGAAATAGCCCCCGACTTATACCCTTGAACATTCCTAGAAAACTCTGACTCTGACATCTTAAGGCCAATATTTCCGGACACTCTTACCATTTCAGCAGCCGACATCGGTACCCAAGTGATATCAGAATTAGCCAACAAACAACTCACTAATTTATACGCTGCTAATATTCCTTTACGCTCTTTGCGAATAAGCGGTGGATCAGTGATCATCTTTAATAACCACTCTCCATTAAAGGCATTAAATTCGCCTATCAAGCCTCCCTCTTCTTTCTCAAGCACTTTGTCATACAAATCAGTTTGACGTGTCACCGTAATCGCATCATAACTA
>NZ_LWGA01000451.1:0-507 GCF_001635235.1 Oleiphilus sp. HI0117
TATGAATACAGCTGTCATTAATGATATCACTTTATTAGACGACAGTTACAACGCAAATCCGGCTTCGATGAAAGCAGCCCTTAATATCTTGTCTATGCAGGCGGGGTATCGAGTTGCCGTGCTGGGTGAAATGGCCGAACTNGGTGCTCATGCGCATGACGCGCATATAGATGTCGCGACTTATGCGCTTGAATTAGGAATCGAAGAGTTTTGCTTGATAGGGCAATACGCAAAACAGATGAGTGAAAGTATTGGTGAGAATGCATTGGTTTTTGAAGACAAAGCCTTGCTTGCAGAGCACCTAGTGAAAGATCCGCACAAAAATAAGATCGTGATGATCAAAGGGTCCAGAAGCGCAGCAATGGATGAAGTTGTAAATTTAATTAAGAGAAGAGTTCACTAATGCTGTATTGGTTGTCATCCGTTTTATCTGAAACATTTGGGTTCTTGTCGGTGTTTCAGTATTTAACCTTGCGAGGAATCCTAGGGGTTTTAACTGCCCTGATG
>NZ_LWGA01000452.1:0-815 GCF_001635235.1 Oleiphilus sp. HI0117
CGACTCTCCAATCGCAATGACTTTTTCACGCTCAGCAAGCGATAATAGGCGTTCAATAGTGGGCTCTTCACAATCGGTACTACCTGGGTGCACGCCAACCGAAGCATAGACATCGGGAAATTTAGCTGCAATCTGAAGCACTTCTTCAATATGCTCCAGGTCAATTGCGACACAAAGCAATTTGTCTACAAGGTTTTCTTTGGCAGCTGAAATTGCAAGCGACAAGTCGCCTTCATATGGAGCTAATTTCAGACGATCAAGGTGGCAGTGGGAGTCAATAAACATGAAAATCAAGCGCGCTCTTGTTACAACGATAAAGCCGCACATACTAACTAAAAATGCGTATCTATGCGACTCACTTGAAGAATCGTATCAAGAAATTGGGGCACCCCCCTATTATTACATACTATGTGTAGGACGATCTGAGCTTAAAGAGCCTGCCAGGTAGGTTTCAATCTTGTTTTTGGCAGTAGCATCTTCTTCGTTAAACTGAACACCGATGCCCGCTGCTCGATTACCCTGAGCACCCTTAGGAGTCACCCAGATAACCTTCCCAGCTACCGGGATTTTTTCAGGTTCTTCCATTAGATTTAACAGCAAAAACACCTCATCGCCAAGATGATAGTTTTTTGCGGTAGGTATAAATAGTCCGCCGTTTTTAATGAACGGCATATAGGCGGCATATAAAACAGCTTTATCCTTGATTGTTAGGGTAAGGATACCACTACGCGCCCCAAATCCTGCTGACATACAATTCTCTTAACAATAACGCGCCCGTACAAACACTTGAATACAAAGCACTAATTGGTCGTTGC
>NZ_LWGA01000453.1:0-778 GCF_001635235.1 Oleiphilus sp. HI0117
CACGATAATGCTCATCCAAACCAAAGTCTGTCAATTTAACCTGGAAATCTGAAGTCAACAAAACATTGCTAGGACGCAAATTGCCATGGCAAACCCTATTTTGATGCGCAAACGCCAAACCTCTACAAATTTGAACCGCCGTATTCAAAAACATCTGCATTCCCATAGGTTCAATCAAGCGGTCCTGCAGACTGCCACCCGAGACATATTCCATAACAACAATGAATACACTATCGTTCTTGGATGTTCCTAGAATATTAACCAGATTCGGATGCTTCAAACTGTGAAGCATTTTTGCCTCACGATACCCCGTAAAAGTAGAGGTACGCTTCTTAATTACCAGAAGCTTGTGAGAGGACTTATCTTCATACAAATAAACCGCGCCAAATTTGTCTTCCTGCATAACATCAAGTAAGCCAAATTTTTGCTGAATAGAGGCTAAGCCTTCTCCTGCCCGATTCACTTGTTCCTCAGCAATATGCTGACCTTTCATCGCCAAAAGCAACTGAGTCCGGACCTGCTCTACAGACTGAGGACGTTCAGCAGGGTCAACAGCAAGACACTGATGAATAAGGTTTTCAAGGGCTGGAGTTATATTGGCATCAATCTGAGCCATTGGAGGCGCATTGGGTAGTGGCAAGGTACTGGTGAATAATTCATACATCACCACTCCCAGCGAATAAACGTCACTCAAAGTAGAGGTAAAGGCGATGCCTTTGTGCTGCTCAGGAGCAGCACAAAGGCATCGCCTTTACCTCTACTTTGAGTGACGTTTATT
>NZ_LWGA01000454.1:0-786 GCF_001635235.1 Oleiphilus sp. HI0117
TGTTGCATAAGTTTATTCCGACACTTGGTAACAGCAATGCACAAGGCGAGTACTACTTAACTGATATTATCGAGATCGCCGTAGCAAATGGCTTGCGAGTTGAAAGCCATCAGCCAAGTTTTGAGCAGGAAGTTCAAGGCGTGAATAATCGCCTGCAACTATGTGAATTAGAGTGCTGGCACCAAAGCATGATATCGGAACAGCTAATGCTTCAAGGTGTCACCATCTATGATCCAAATCGTTTAGACGTGCGCGGTGAATTAGAATGCGGCCAAGATGTCACTATCGATCTTAATTGTATTTTCGAAGGGCATGTCGTACTTGGTGAGGATGTCAGCATTGCACCAAACTGCATTATCAAAAATTCAACAATCGGTGCTGGTACCACGATACATGCTAATTCAATTATCGAAGATAGCTTTGTGGCAAGCGCCTGTAATGTGGGCCCGTTTGCAAGACTGAGACCCGGAACGAGTTTAAAAACTAAAGCGAAAGTCGGTAACTTTGTTGAGACCAAGAAGACGACCGTTGGTGAAGGTAGTAAGATTAACCATCTTAGCTATGTTGGTGACGCAACCTTAGGCAAAAATGTTAACGTGGGTGCAGGTACAATTACCTGTAACTATGATGGCGTTAACAAGTTTCAAACAGAAATTGCAGATGATGTGTTTGTTGGCTCCAATACATCATTAGTTGCGCCGGTGAAAGTTGGTAAGCGTGCGACTATTGGCGCGGGGTCTACTGTCAATAAAGATATAGAAGAAGAACAACTAGCTGTAGCCAGGT
>NZ_LWGA01000455.1:0-580 GCF_001635235.1 Oleiphilus sp. HI0117
GATAACTGTCGCACTGGTATCGGAAATGTCAATAACCATTGGCATCAGTAAGATGTTCGGAGCGCTGATGTCGGGGGCGGGCAGGGTGGTGACAGTCATTGCCTGACTTGTTGTAGGGCCGTTAGCTTGCTCATCACTTACTTCAGCAATAACTGTGTACGCAGTATTCGGACTCAAACTTTCGATAAGAATTTGATGGCAAATCGCTAAATCCGAAAGAGTGAAGTGTTGATCATCAACATATATCGAGCCTCTAACCGGCTCATCTGCACACAAAGATAAGGTAAATTGCTCATGCGTTATATTTGATGCATAAGGGCCTTCTAGTATCAGGGGTGCCCGATAATCCGGTACAGCAAGCGTTGTAAAACTGGTACTTAGTGTTTCAGAGGCCCTGTCATCTTTATCTAATGAATGGACATCTGCCTGATAAAGAGTCTCGGGGCCCAACCCTGTCACGACGACGCTATGCTCAGTGCTTAGTGTGTCTGATTGATAACGTAAGCCGTTTGATAAATCTACAATGCTTGAGCCAGGTTTATCACTTGTCCATTCGATAACAGCGCTTGAGTCGGTGATA
>NZ_LWGA01000456.1:0-3932 GCF_001635235.1 Oleiphilus sp. HI0117
GCTGTTCTGGTGAGGGTTTTCACCATAGCGAAGTTCTTGAGTTTTGTTCATTTGAACGTTAAATGTTCTTGGGAACTCTTTGCTGCCACCTGGAACCAATCGGCCAAAGTAGTTGGCAATCGCGCCGTCGTAGGCAGCTGTATGTTCGTAAGCTTTAATCGCTAGGTCAAAACGTGTTTCCAAACTTGTGCAGGCATCGTTCTCACGCATTTGATCAAGAATGTTCTGGTAGTCGCTCGCATTAACAACGATATTTACGTGTGCATGGTTTTTAGCAGCAGCACGTACCATCGTTGGTCCGCCGATATCAATGTTTTCTACAGCGTCTTCTAGGCTGCAGTCTTCCTTTGCGACAGTTTGTTCAAAAGGGTAGAGGTTAACGACAACCATGTCGATAGCCTTGATCTCATGAGCTTGCATTACTTCGTCATCCTGACCTCTGCGCCCTAAAATTCCGCCGTGAACTTTAGGGTGAAGTGTTTTGACTCGACCGTCCATCATTTCGGGAAAACCGGTATAGTCAGAAACTTCGACAGCAGGAATGCTGTTAGACTGTAGTAATTTGTAGGTTCCGCCCGTTGAAAGTATTTCAACGCCCATATCGTTTAGGGCAGAGGCGAATTCAACGATGCCCGTTTTGTCTGAAACGCTGATTAGCGCTCTTTTCACCTGGACCAGATCGTTAGTATTGCTCATGTTTATTCCAAACCTGTATAAGAAAAATAAAAAACTCTGACTTAAAGTAGACCGTACTGCTTAAGCTTCTTGCGTAAGGTTCCTCTGTTTAAACCAAGTAGAACAGAAGCTTTGGTTTGATTGTTGCGCGTATATTTTAGTACTTGTTCAAGTAGAGGTGCTTCTACTTCTGAGAGAACTAGTTGATAAACATCTGTGACTGGAGCACCGTCAAGTTGTTCAAAGTAGTTGCTCAGCGTCTTCTCAACGCAATCCCTTAAAGTGGCAGCGTTTTCAATTTGAGTTTGACTGGTGTAGGTTTGTTCTTCTTGTTTGTCTGCAGCAAGCGCTTCTATAGTCATGCGGCTATTTCCCCGTTATTGATTTGATTGTTGATTTGCTTTTCGAACTCCGTGCGCACAGCCTCAAGCTGAGCTTCCGGTGTTTCAATTTTATTAAAAAATTGTCTAAATTCTTGGTGATTCGGTCTTGCCTTCAGATACCAGCCGACGTGTTTGCGAGCGATGCGATGACCCATTTTCTCACCATAGAACTGATGTAGTTCTTCTAGGTGATGAAGGATGATATCGCGAACGGTGGCCAACGGTCTTTCTTCACGCTTGGTACCGTGCTTAAGGTAGTGGTTGATATCATCAAAAATCCAAGGGCAGCCTTGTGCAGCTCGACCTATTAGCAGACCGTCAACTCCTGTTTGCTTCAATACCTGTTCTGCTTTCTCGGGCGAATCAATATCGCCGTTAGCAAGAACGGGTATGCTTATCGCCTCTTTTACTTGAGCGATGGTGTCGTATTCAGCTTGTCCTTGGTAAGCGCAAGCTCGAGTTCGGCCGTGAATGGCGAGAGCTGCAATACCGCTTTGCTCTGCCATTTTAGCGATCGTTAATGCATTTCGAGAGTTTTTATCCCAGCCAGTGCGTATTTTTAGCGTCACCGGAATGTCGACAGCCCCAACCACTGCACTTAGGATTTCCTTTACCAGGTCTTCGTCTCTCATCAGTGCAGAGCCTGCTGCTTTGTTACAAACTTTCTTGGCCGGGCAGCCCATATTGATGTCTATGATCTGTGCGCCTCGCTCCTGATTAAGCTCTGCCGCTGTTGCTAGCATTTCTGGATCGCCGCCAGCAATTTGTACAGATATAGGGTCACTCTCACCGGTATGGTCGAGACGATGCATTGACTTGCGTGTTTTCCAAAAACTTGGGTCGGCGATTACCATTTCCGAAACAGCCATAGCTGCGCCGTTGTTCCGGCATAACTGTCGAAAAGGTCTGTCTGTCACGCCAGCCATGGGCGCTAAGATCAATCGATTATCTAATTGATAGGGGCCGATTTTGAGCAAGTCGTTTCTCTGTCAGGTTCAAGGGTGGCTAATTTTGGGGGGGCTAATCATACCCTCTGAGGCAAGGGTGTAAAAGCAAAAAAGGTGGCTTTTTTTGGTTATATTTTGCTCTTATTGGTTGACAATTGATCTATGTCTTGTTCCTTGGAGCTTAGGGTTGAGGGGAGAAAAACTTTAGAGAGTAGTTAACCGCTTCTTTTCCTGGGTCAACGATTTCGAGTGAAATATGAATTGGCTGCTGACTTGGCATTTCGTGCCAGCTGGCTAGATCGCCAGACAAATACTCTTTCGCTTGGAATAAGCGTTGGGCAACGATATTTTTGTTTATGTCTGAAAAATAAAGAGCTAAGTCGGGGAACGCTTGATTGAAAGCAGCTTCATTCACTATCACGGTGTCGATTATGAGGGACTTGCGTTGAGTGGGGTGACTTCTGACAACGAGGTTGTTGCTTTTAATTTTTTCGATATCTTCAAGCTTTGGCAATGTGCAAGATAAGTGTTCACATGCTAGCTCATATAACTCAGAAACTTTAGGGTACTTGGCGAGCTTTTCATAGTGAAACCATACCGCTTGCCCTAGCAGTATTACGATGAGCGATATATTAGCGAGAATGAATAATAAACTGACAAGCCAATGTCTATTATTGGGGCTATCCTGGTCGTATTGAAATTCAATTTTCTCATACGGAGAAGTCTCAGAGAAACCGCTCCCGGGCTCTCCGAAGGCTGATTCAGTCGATGTCTCAGCTTGTGTGACTGAGGCCTGCTCTATAGCTGAAGCGGAGAATGTTGGTTCTACCTTCTGTTTACCTTGTTCATCTTGAATATCTTCGAGGATTTCCTGAGTCCAGCTTTCGTCGATGATTTCTTCACTCTCTTCAGAAACAAAGGTATCGTCAAGTTTTTTAAAGCTGGTTGAGTAAGGGTCACTGTTGTCTGCGGAATCTAGTTCCAGGAAAGAGGTGCTAAACTCATCAGAGCCATCGGCGCTGCCTGAGTAGCCGGGTTCATGCAGATCTTCTTCAGGGTTATCGGCAAATAGCTTATCTTCAGACTCTAGTAGACTATCTTCCAGGTCGATAGCTGAACTTTGTTGGTCTTCGGAGGGTTCAGGAGAAGGCTTGTTTGCTGTTTGCTTCTCAGTATCGGACAAGCTATAGGCAATTGCATCGAAGATGTTCATGCAGGCGCCGCAGCGAACTCTGCCGTTGGCAGCACTTAATTGTTCTTCAGAGACTTTAAACGAAGCCTTACAGTGCGGGCATTGTGTCAGTCGCTGATTGCTCATCGTGTGTGTTTTTCCTGAATTATTATAAGGCTATTATCAGTCTTTTTTTGTGCCGGTCAAGCATACCCAGCCATCCTCTAGCTGAGGTTTATCCATTTCAAACCATTCTTCATAGTCGTGAACTAGCGCAGCTGCCTGATGCTCAAGAATTCCAGATAGAATTAATTTTCCTTTAGGTTTAACTAAAGCGGCAATATTGCTACGTAAGTCATGCAGTGGTTGAGCAAGAATATTAGCCAGAACCAGGTCTACTTGGTCTTTAGGGCTATCTTCTGGAAGATAGACCGGGAACTGCTGAGCTTCGACCTCGTTTCTCTTGGCATTGTCTTGGGTAGCCAGCAAAGCTTGAGGGTCGTTGTCGATTCCAACCACCGATTTGGCGCCGAGTAATAATGCGGCCAAGCCCAGTATTCCGGAACCACAGCCAAAATCTACGACAGTTTTGTTGTTTAGGCCGTCATCGTTTAGCGCATAAGCATCTAGCCATTTTAAGCAAAGTGCAGTTGTGGGGTGTGTGCCAGTGCCGAAAGCCAGGCCAGGGTCGAGCATCAGGTTGACAGCGTTTGGCTCAGGAATGTCATGCCAGCTTGGGCATATCCATAAGCGGCG
>NZ_LWGA01000457.1:0-361 GCF_001635235.1 Oleiphilus sp. HI0117
TCTATATGGCGATACCAAAGACGGCTCATGGTATCAAAGCTTACTTGAACAGCGCTGCAATATCGAAGACATGAGAGAGTTTTTGATATTCGGCCAAGGCTACTTTCAAACCGCCAAGCAAACTACCACCTTAGATTTAGCGGGTTAGGAACATCAAGATGACTCAAATGATCAACTCAACAGAGACAAGCACAAAACCGCAGGAAATAAAGACCACCTGCGCCTACTGTGGTGTAGGCTGCGGCATTATTGCAACAACACACGCTGATAACAGGGACGTGACAATACAAGGCGACCCGCACCACCCAGCTAACTTTGGCCGTCTCTGCTCAAAAGGCTCGGCACTAGGTGAAACCCTAGA
>NZ_LWGA01000458.1:0-344 GCF_001635235.1 Oleiphilus sp. HI0117
CTGTCGAGAAAACGCTGCACTTCAAGAAAGCTGCTGAAGCCTGTTCAGTATCTCAGTCAGCACTGAGCACCGCCTTAAGTGAATTAGAAAAGCAGTTGGATATTCAAATATTCGAACGAGACAATAAGAAGGTACTGATTACCCCCACCGGAAAGATGTTTCTGCAACGGGCACAAAGTATCAAACTGGAAGTCGACAGCCTTTATCAACTATCGCAAAACCAGAAAGCGCCTTTAAATCATCCGATGACGGTTGGTGTCATTCCAACAGTCGGGCCTTACTTACTTCCCAAAGTCTTACCTGCACTTCGCCAACAATACCCTGACTTCAAACTGACAATTATC
>NZ_LWGA01000459.1:0-270 GCF_001635235.1 Oleiphilus sp. HI0117
GCTTGGTTCGTGTTCTGTGTACCTCCTGTCGTCAACCCTACGAGCCTGATGACAGCGAATGCGAATTTCTGCATATAGAGCACGGGCCTGGCCAATCGAAACCTCCTATCTACAAAGCAAAAGGTTGCCCAGAGTGTAATCATCTTGGTTATAAGGGCCGTATTGGTATCTACGAACTTGTGCAAATAGATGAACAGATGCGTGAGCTTATTCATAGCAAAGCCGGTGAGCTAGAGCTTGAAACTTATGCACGTAAGTGTGGTCCAAGCA
>NZ_LWGA01000460.1:0-435 GCF_001635235.1 Oleiphilus sp. HI0117
ATATTCTAAACGTTGACCTACATGCAAAAGGACAAACCGTTATCGGTAATATGCCAGCAACAGTTGCTATTGGATTTGAAAGTAACTTTTTTAAAATCGAGGATTTCAAAGGTACTGCTGTTGGAATTGGCGGTTCACTAAGGCTAAACCTACCAAGCGCACCTGGCTTATCATTTGAAACAGATCTACATTATGCGCCCAAGGTACTATCTTTTGGAGACTCTGACGAGTTCAGTCGTTTTAGAACCCAAGTCAATTACCGAATTATTGAAAATGCCGATATCGCATTCGGCTTCCGCTATATGAATGTTGGCAGCGAATTAGATGGCAAGAATGAAACCCTTGAAAGCGGCGTATACCTTGGTCTTCAGTTAGCACTATAAGACTCAGGAGAGCACTGCAAACGCAGAGACTAAGCCGGATTCATCAGATAAA
>NZ_LWGA01000461.1:0-676 GCF_001635235.1 Oleiphilus sp. HI0117
GTCATCGTCGTAGCTTATTGCTGCTATTGCTAGTCGCGGTGGTGTGGTTATCGACTCAATTGAATTTATACCTGAGTACACAGACCGATCTGATATGGCGCTTTTTAAGCTACGATATCCTGCCTGAACCCTTAAAAGGGGCTGAAACTCTTTGGCAGCTAGAGGCTTGGTATGCGACATGGGACTGGGCTAGCTTTCTGATACAGCAGCAGGTGGCCGAAGGCGTTTGGAATACCTTATTACTGACCATGATTTCATTGGTGGGCAGTGGCATCTTAGCCTTAGTCATGTACCCCTTTATTTCACCCTTATTTTTGAACAAAGGCAGCCGTTATCTGTCACACTTCTTGTTAGTCGTTTTGCGCTCTATACCTGAGCTGATGTTGGTGTTTGTTTTACTGATTATGATGGGTCCCTCGATGGTGCCCGCGATCGTGGCTTTGAGCTTGCACAATGGTGCGATTATCGCGCATTTGATTGGCAACGCATCACGCAACCTTAAGCTAAGACAAGACGCCCCGAAAGGCATTAATCTATATTCCTACGAAGTCACGCCCAGATTATATCGGCCCTTTTTGGCCTTTTTGTTTTACCGCTGGGAGGTGATTCTACGAGAGAGTGCCATACTGGGAATTCTCGGCGTGCATACCTTGGGTTTTTACGTCGACTCGGCCTT
>NZ_LWGA01000462.1:0-368 GCF_001635235.1 Oleiphilus sp. HI0117
GTCACCGGTTACCAAATAAAGCGGTAAGAGCTTTTTTTTCAGCTCATTCTCAAGTTGCTCAGCTTTGATGCGCATACTTACTCAGAGCCCTCGTTACTGCCGGAATCGCTGGTAGTTAGCGTTTGTTTATTTACGACATCTATCTGGCGGAATATTTCTGAAGCAATGCGCTGGCTAAGTTCAGACTGTAGCTCACTGCGCTCGCGCTCTTTTGATAATAGTGCAGAGGACTGGTGGCGATAGCTATTACGAACGACGATTTCCTGTTCAGCGAGTACTTCTTCGCTCTCTTGAAGAACTAATTGATAACTTACTTTAGAGCTCAGCCCATATTCAGCGGTTGAAGCATTGCTTTGCAGCGACAAGGT
>NZ_LWGA01000463.1:0-450 GCF_001635235.1 Oleiphilus sp. HI0117
CTAAAACTAACCCTGAAGCTGGCGCAAAAGGTACGAGCCTTCTGTTAGTTGAGGCAAACTCACCCGGCTTTGAAAAAGGCACCAATCTTCATAAGATCGGTATGAAGGCACAGGATACGTCAGAGCTATTCTTCCAGGATGTAAAAGTCCCAAAAGAAAACGTGCTAGGTGCTGAAGGCATGGGCTTTATCTACCTTATGCAGGAGCTACCACAAGAGCGGCTATCGGTAGGCTTAAACGCGATCGCTAGTGCAGAGTCGATTCTTGAGCAAACAGTCGCATACGTTAAAGAGCGTAAAGCCTTCGGCCGTGAAATAGCATCGTTCCAGAACACCCAGTTTAAGCTTGCCGAAATGTCAGCAACCTTGACGATGGCGCGTGTATTTGTCGATAAATGCTTAGAGCTGCATATTAATAAGCAACTAGATGTGGTGACCGCAGCGAAGCTTA
>NZ_LWGA01000464.1:0-653 GCF_001635235.1 Oleiphilus sp. HI0117
ATTTTTGTTATTAACGCATTATCCCTTGCGTAGAAGCCTATTTAAGCATGCTGTAGGACTAATATCTATAGCCTATAATTTAAATTTACTAGGCTATTTAGGTGTGATTCGAATTCGTCGGCTCTGGCTAAGTATAATCGAACGACCCTTAATCGGAATCAAAAAATAGTCACCTGACTTCTTTCTGATTCCGGTTTTTGAACCTACACTGATTAACAGCGTCTAAGGACTTCTATAGCGACTGGAGAGTGTTAGTGAGCCGTGTTAACCCACTTGTTTTTGCAATGATTAGTTTACTTGTTTTCTGTTCGACACCCTTAGCTGCTTTTGAGGTTTTAGTGCTTGATCAGAACGGTAAACCGGTTAAAGACGCTTATGTAGCGATACCCGAAGGAAATATTGAGCAAGCAGAGGAAACGCCGGCCATTATGGATCAGCTTGATATTGCCTTTGTACCTCATGTATTGGCGATAGACCAAGGGCAAGCGGTTGTCTTTCCCAATAGTGATAATATCCGTCACCATGTCTATTCCTTTTCCCAACCCAAAAAGTTTGAAATTAAATTATATCAAGGAGTTCCCGAACAGCCGATTACCTTTAATCAGCCGGGTTTAGTGGCACTAGGTTGCAATATTCATGACTCAATGTTGGGC
>NZ_LWGA01000465.1:0-7176 GCF_001635235.1 Oleiphilus sp. HI0117
TTGGTGATTGCTAGTCACATCATGGATAAATGCTGTAATTAGCTGGTCGCACTCCTCTACATGCTGCGCCAAGTATGCTGGCTCTTCATCATCTTCGATAAAGTCATACATCCAATGCAACAGGTAGTCCTTTTTTTCCTTGATTGTGCTGTTCATTTTAACTCTATACGTAGTATTAAGAAGAAGGCTTGGGTAAAAACTCAAGCATTGCCTCTGCGGAAACACTTGGAGCCTCAAGCATGGCAAGGTGACCAATATCTTCGAGTACCAGCTGTTGGGCACCAGAGATTAATTTTGTATATTTGTCGATGTTTTTTACGTTAATAGCCCTGTCTTGTTCACCCCAAATAATTAGAGTAGGCGCAATGATACTGGTGAACTTTTGCTCCAGCCCCTTGCCCAAGTCACTACGAATATCTTTGAATATTTTCTGATTGATTTCCAGGCGACGAATGGACTTTTCTGCTTCGACCTTGGTGATAACGTCGGGTATGAAAGGCTTATCTTCCATTACAAAGTCCATAAGCTCGTTGAACTCATCAGTGTTTGACGCGATTAGGGGGTTGATACCTTGAGATAAAAGCTCATCCATTTTTGAGGGAATATCATGGATACCCGCAGGGCTAATTAGGGTTATCGATAGAACCTGCTCTGGGTAGGTTGCTGCGTAAAGTGATGAAATGGCGCCTCCCATAGAATTACCGACTAGATGGAAGCGTTTGAGATTCAAGGCACTTGCAAACTGTTTTACGAATGCGCTTTGCTCGACGATGGAGTAAGACTGACTCATGTCGATAGTGCTATCACCATGGCCCATTAAATCTAGAGCGATAAGGTGATACTTGTCAGCTAGCGGTTCAGAAAAACGTATCCAGTTTTCTTTATTGGCGCTAAAGCCGTGCAGCATGATGATTGTGCCGAGCTTATCTTGGCGAGAGTTTTCCAGATAAGCGTAAGGTTTGCCTTCAATCGAGATTTTTTTAGGTAGAAGGTTTGCTTTTGAGGCTTCAAACTCGATCGCTAAACGATAAAGGTCATCGCGATAGTAGTCGCTTGCGATATTGACTGAAACCAGAGAAAGGACAAAGACAAACAAAAAGACTTTAAGTTTACTCACGCGCGCTCCTTGTTTAACAAGCCGAAGCGCAGCCTGCGAGTTCTTTTAAGCCATTCATATCGATGATGTGTAAGTCTGTACGCTTAATTTCTAGCAAGCCTTCTTTTTGAAAACGCTTAAATAAACGGCTAACCGTTTCGGCGGCCATATTTAAGTGATTAGCAATATCGCGACGCGGCATCATGAGGTTAATTCGAGTATCGGAATAACCGCGTTGCTTGTAGCGAGAAGATAATGCGAGGATAAAACCGGCTAGTTTCTGGTCAGCAGAATGTTCCACAGTCATTGACTGTGAAGTATGTACTTCCTTACTCATTAAGCTAAATAATTGGCGCTGTAGGGAGGGAAGTTTCGCTGCAAGGCTTTCTAAATCGTTGTAGTTAATACCACAGACAGAGGAAGTGCCAAGAGAAATAGCTGTTGAAATATACTTCTGTGGGTAGATCGCATCCAAGCCGAAAAGTTCACCGGGCAGGTGGAAACCGACAATATGCTCATTACCGTTCGCATCAATAACCACGGTTTTGAACATGCCCGATTTAACGGCGTAGATCCTTTCAAAGTGTTGTTCTGACTGGTAGACGGTCTCGTTTTCTTTATAGGGGGACGAAGGCTCAATAATGTTTTCTAACGAAACCATATCATTTGAGTCTAACCCTACTGGCAAGCAAAGTTTTCCAAGAGAGCATTGTCCGCACTTTAAAAAGGACGGAGATGCCACAGAATTCGAGCTCGGCATACGTAAATCACCATAAAATTTTAATTATAGTGTCTTACTATACCGTGGTTGCTCAGTATTCTGTAGAGTTGTTTGATTAAAATATGCATCAAATTTCATAGCGATGTTCCGCAGAAAGATTCTTCCTTTGGGTGTCACCTTGAATCCTTGGTCACTTAATTCGATCAAACCATCGCTTGCGAGGTCATTCAAGCTACTGAGTTCACTGTTGAAATAACGGTGGAAAAAAATATCGTGACCGTCACCGAAGTCACTGTAATCAACGACACCGTCACACATAATTTGTTGGATTAGATCTGCACGGATGCGGTCATCGGTATTGAGATTAACGCCGCGTTTGATAGGTAAGTGTCCTTTATCAACGGCGGTTTTGTACTTGGATACTTCGGTGACATTCTGGCTATAGCCATCATTGACCCGGCTGATAGCACTGACACCAATACCAATTACATCGCATTCTGCATGTGTAGAATAGCCTTGGAAGTTACGCTGCAAACCACCTGTATCAAGGGCTTTAGCCAAGCTGTCAGTAGGTAGTGCAAAGTGATCCATACCGATATAGATATAGCCCGCTTCAGTTAAGCGTTGGATACTATCGGTGAATATTTCAAGTTTTTCTGCTGTTCCTGGAAGGTCGCCTGAGTGAATCAGCCTTTGCGCCGGAATGCGTTGAGGCATATGTGCGTAATTATAGAGTGCGATTCGATCCGGTTTAATACGAATGACTTCATCAAGCGTATTCGAAAAACTTGCGCGAGACTGTTTTGGCAGGCCGTAAATAATATCAATAGATACTGAATCAACTTTGTTATCGCGAGCTGACTGGATAACCGCTTCAACCTGCTCTTTACTTTGCTCACGGTTGATAGCTTTCTGCACTTCAGGGTCAAAGTCCTGAACGCCGATACTGATTCTGTTAAAGCCCATGGTCACTAATTCGGTCATTTCTTCTGGTGTGACTGTACGTGGGTCAACTTCAATGCCAATTTCTAATGAGTCAGGAAGACCTAGGTGGAAGGATTGTGCCAGCACTTCCATGACTTCACGTAATTGCTGAGGGCTTAAAAATGTGGGAGTGCCACCACCAAAATGAATCTGTTGCAGTAAACGGTCGTCAGCATAGTACTTGCCGTGCATTTCGATTTCCCGATATAGATAATCGAGGTAGTCAGTGGCTAGCTGCTGCTTGTGCGTCACAATCTTGTTGCAGCCACAGTAGTAACAAAGTGACTTACAAAATGGAATGTGGATATAAACAGAAAGAGGCTTGGGAACAGGCAACTGGTTACTTGCCTGAGCATGAGTACGATAGTCAGCTTCAGTAAAGTTATCATTGAACTGAAGTGCAGTTGGATAAGATGTGTATCTTGGCCCGTAAACGTCGTATTTGTTTAGTAAGGGCGCCAAGTCTTCGGTCACCTCAAGCGGTTTCATCTATCCATTCCTCCTGCATTGTTAGGGGATCAGTTTATGCGCACTAGGCGTAAGCTGCCTTGACGTGCGTCAAGGGAAATGACTGGTACAAAAAATACTCGAAAAAGGTGCATCTTCAGGTGCAGAACGAAGAAAGGTGGAGCTTAGTCTTGAGAGAAGCGTGCTTGGTGAAATTTAAGTTGAGCAGTATGGCCGCCATCGGGAAAGTGATGATAAGCGAGTCGGCTTACATTGGCATAAGGTACATCAATATTCCAAAGCCTGTCACTAGGCATACCTAGTACGTGGGTTAATATAGCTCGGATAACGCCCCCATGGCATACAAGTAAAGTATGCTCAGTTTGATATTCGAGCACTAAGGCTTCCCAAGCTGTATGAATACGCTGAATGAAATCAGACATTCGCTCGGAGCCTTGGGGAGCGTGATTATCGGGGTCTTCCCAGTAGTTTCTTAATGCCTTTGGGTCGTGTTTCATCAGTTCTTTGACGCTCTTTCCTTCCCATTCACCAAAGGAAATTTCACGAAACATCGGGTTTATGTCGACGCAGAGGCTTAGGTCTTCCCCTAGCTTATTGGCAAAGGCCTGACAGCGACTTAATGGTGAAGTCACTATCCGGGTCCAGGGTTTATGACCCCCTACACTGTCGTGCATTTGCTGCCAGCCCAAGTCTGATAAGGGGTCGTCTTGTGAACCTCGTAGTAGTTGTCCACCAACGGGTTCGCCATGTCTGATTAGGTCGAAAGTGCTTGCTTTCATAACTAAGCCTTGAGTCGCTCGAGTAGCATTTCATATTGCTGTTGTTTAGCAGCAGTATGCCTTATTTTGAACTCCTGAATAAGCAAGAGGCAAGCATCTTGTGTAATATGTTGGTTGCCAGCAAGTTCGAGAAACAAGAAGGCTTGCTCAGCTTTAGGCAGGTCTCCATGTTTAATAAAAAGCATCATCATCTTATGATAGTGCTCGGGCTGTAAGCATTCTTGAGCCCTTTTTTTACTAGCAGCATTTTTTTGAATGTCGGAAAATAATCGACAAATTCTTTCGTAGTCTGATTTACGGACACACAGTTCAATAAGGTTCTGTGCATGCTTCCAATAGCTCGAGTCTTCAGTATGCAATTTTGCCAAGTTGTAACGCTGCTCCAATATTGCTCGTGATTCGGGATATTTAGCACCCAGTGATCGCAATAACTGGCGTGCAGTATTGAACTCGAAGCGCGATAGGAATTCCATTGCTTTTGAAAGCTCTGCTCTGTACTCCCAATCAACGGAGGCAGTTATTCTTGGCTTGTTTTTTGGGGTTTCTTTCGCTGCAACTTTCATGCTTAAGCTCATGAAAATGCCTGTTGAGAGTGCCGGAAGCAGCATGCTTGCAAGAAGATATATGCTAGGCCTAGGTTGGTCGAGCGTATGTAAAACGGTATAGGTGATTAAGCTTAGAGTAAGCATTAGTAACATGAATAAGGCCGATTTTGAGGGTTGCAAGGACTCTCTTTTGGCTTGGAAATTCTTTAGTTTGTCTAACACTAGCGGGCTTGCCAGGCCATAGATAGCACCAAGAGGCCCAACTAAGACGGCATTGCTTTTGGTTGTGAATAATAGATAGGTGAGTGAAGAAATAAACATCGAAAACAGAAAATAGCAGTACAGCTTAAAGGCGCCAAAGCGCTTTTCAAAGTAGAAGGATAAAACTGAAAAACATAGAAATACTAAAATAAACAATGGATGAGAGGGGTGTGCGAAAACATGAGTGAGGATCTGTCTGATGCTGAAGTCTTGAGCAGAAAGGCCAAGTAAGTTTGTACTGGTGGCGCGATACATTTGCTCAATTATAAGCCGCTCCTCATGCCATGTTTCCAGTATGGCTTTCTCAAGAAACATGCTGCCATTCTGCTTGATATAGGAGGAAAAAGCTGAATCTTCCAAGATAGCTTTGATCGTAGGAAGCGACTCACCATCTTCAAAATCAGCTTTTAAGCTATCAATCTTTTGGGCTGAACCCAGGCCTTCTATGTTTAGCCTACGATCAAGGTAATCAAAAAAAATGGGGGCTTCGATTGCTAATAAATCTTGTTGGTAATGTTTGTTTATAGATAGCCACTGTTGTTCATCATGCTTATGCCCGTATAAGACGCTAATCAACAATGTGAGCGACAGAAGCAAGGTAAGAAAAGGAGTTTTCTTGATAGACATGGAGTATTTTGTTTTCACCCATCTTTAATAAGCATTGCACGATTAGACGGCAGCTTAATGCTCTTATACCGATACGAAGCCTATTTATAACAGAAAGCAGGGTGATTTGCCTCCTGGTATTTGACGGCTTAAGCCTCTACTTCCATAGAGGCTGACTTGCTTCGAGTTGTGCTTCTTGTCGGGACACGCCAATATCTCTTAATTGAGCATCACTCAGTTGAAGCAGCTTTTTACGTTGTCGGTGTATCTCCAGTCGCCATGCTAGCGAGTGTAATTGCTTGGCAAATCGTAGACATAGATTGGTGAGGCCTTTTAATGAGCCTGAGTAATTGTGAAGACCTTGTGGCGAAGGGAGTATTTCATGTCTCATCGTATCTTTCCTCGCAATACTAATAATGATAGGGCTTGAAGATGAATACTATACGGAGGTTGTCTGATACGTAACAGATTTAGAATTTAACTAAATTAGCCATAACAGATGTAGTATGAATGAACTGTTAAGTATAATATTTGAACAACTGTTATGGTTCTGGGAGCACAACAATGAAACAGCCTATTTATAAATTGTTAGCAAATGACCTTGCTGAGCAGATTCGGCAAAGTACTTTTGCTAGGGGGGATAAGCTTCCTTCTGTTCGGGAATTAGCGAAACAGCGCTCGGTCAGTGTGTCGACTGTTTTAATGAGCTACGGTTTACTAGAGGACTGGGGGCTGATTGAGGTGAGGCCAAAGTCTGGCTATTATGTTAAAGCCATTGCGCTCAGTGCGCCGGTAGAACATTTATCTAAAGACCATATCCACAACTCTGTCTCTGATTGCGGCCCGGATGAAGTCACCACTTCAGAATTGATCATGGACGTCCTGGCCAGTTCGGCAGAACCAAACAATGTCAGCTTCGGTGCAGCGGTCCCGGCAAGTGACTTCCCTATTATTGAACAACTAAAAAAATCATTTGCAAACCTTGTGCGGACTGAGAAGTTTCTCGGCATTGGCTATGACTCAGGAAAAGGCTGTCCTCAACTAAGGAAGCAGCTCGCCAGACGTGCTTCTGATGCGGGCATGTTAGTGTCACCTGATGAAATTATTATTACTGCTGGCTGCCAAGGGGCCATTGTATTGTGTTTACGCTCTCTGTGTGAAAAAGGTGATGTGGTTGCGGTAGAGTCGCCAGGCTATTATGGCTTGTTACAGTTAATCGAATCTTTGGGGCTAAAAGCGCTTGAAATTCCTTCAGATCCGGTAAGGGGAATGAGCATCGACGCGCTTCAGTTGGCAGTCGAGCAGTGGCCCGTAAAAGTTGTGTTATCAGTTCCTAGCTATAGCAACCCCATGGGAGCCTTGATGCCAGAAACTGCGAAGCTCAAGTTGGCGAAGCTCTTAGAAAAATATGATTTACCGATGATTGAAGACGATATTTACGGAGAGCTGTCATACAGTGATGCTAGGCCAAAAGCTGTTAAATCTTATGATAAGGATGGCCGAATTCTGCTGTGCTCTTCAGTTTCGAAGGTGCTTGACCCTCAGCTATGTGTCGGCTGGGTGATGCCAGGGCGATATCGGGAAAAAATTGAGTACCAACGTTTTTTAAGCAACTCCAGTCACTTTGCTTTACCCCAACTGGCGGTTGCCGATATTTTGTCTAGAGGGCGCTTTGACCGTCACTTGAGGCATGCTCGTGAAGTTTACAGCCAGAGG
>NZ_LWGA01000466.1:0-712 GCF_001635235.1 Oleiphilus sp. HI0117
GCTCGCAAATCATACTTTCGCTTCATTTAGTTTAGTCTTAAGTATATCTATCAAGCTCAGCTTAGGTGACGATGCACAACAGGCGCTCGCTTTAGCCGCATTTTTTCACGATACGGGTTGGCTAAAACTGCCTATGCATTTGCTTGGTAAGGCATCACCTTATACGGCGAGTGAAAAGAAGTTAATTTATCAGCATGTCTCGATAGGCTTACGGTCGTTAAAACAAAACTGTGAGCTCAGTTCAATCGTAATGCGCATTATTACCGAGCATCATGAGCACCTGGATGGAAGCGGTTACCCTTCTGGACTTAAGTCTGATCAGATACATCCTTTAAGTAAGGTTTTCGCAGTGGTTGTCAGGTATGATGAGTTAGTCCACGGCTTGCTTGATAGGCCTGCGGTAACACCTCATGGCGCTCTTGCTAATCTATATAAAGAGGCCAAAAATGAAAAACTTGATGAGCCTTCCGTGTCAGCGCTGATTAGTCTATTGAGTGTTTATCCGGTGGGTAGTGCTGTCCAGCTAAGCAACAAAGAAAAAGGTATTGTTCTTGAGATCGATGCCGATCAACCAAAATTACCTGTCGTAAAGGTTGTTTACGATATGGCAGGGATGGCGCATATTAAGCCCAAGGTGATTAACCTTGCAAAAATCAAGACAGATAAAGAGCTGTCGATTACTTCTGTCTTGGATCTAACCGTCCCAGGCGCT
>NZ_LWGA01000467.1:0-1089 GCF_001635235.1 Oleiphilus sp. HI0117
GCCGGCGGGAATGCTGTGCCTTTAGCGAGAATTACCTGGAATAAGACGCGAGAGTTACTTTTTAGAGTCTACAACCCGGTTCAAGCTGACGAATTAATAAAGAGTATTATCGAAGCGGATACCACGCCACGCCCCTTCAGCTATACAATCGACCCTGATGAAGATTGGAAGATGTCAGAGGTTTACCTTAAGAGCTTTAGGTAAAAGCGTTTCAATGGGGTCAGACTCGATTGAAAACAGCAATCGTTTTGTAGGCAGTGCTTTCCTCGGCTCGCTGGTGAATCAGTACAATGTTTCTTGTTGGGTTGAGTAAGTGAGGGGTGGAACCTTCTGCCCACAACTTCTTTATGCTTGTATATGTTCAGCGCAAAGCTCATAGGCGCGTATGACCTCATCGACTTTATCTCCGTGATTAATTCGGGATTTTTTGTAGTGAGATAGAACGCGCGCCAGATACTCATGGGCAATCTCAGCTTGAACTTCCGTTTCACCCTGCCAAATTTTTCTACCCGCCGGAGATATTTCCTTCTTTAAACCACTACACGAAGAAACATGCAGTATTTCATAAAACTGCTTTCGTTCTTTCACCAGTTGTTCGTCAAGCAGAGAAAAATCGAGCTTAATGAGGTGCTGCCTAAGTGCATATTGGTGATAAACAGGGCAGAGCAGATAATCGATATCAAGGTTTTGAAACTTCTGATGAAGCTGGTTGATCAGGCTCATCGTTTCGTCACCACCTATACCAGCAATAATGACCAAATGTTTGCCTTGATGTTTGTCTAAAGGTAACTGGGAGGCATCGCTGCAATAGGTCTTCCAAGATGTTTGGTTGTTAGGAGTCGCCGGAAAGAGCTCAACTAACTTCAGGTTCAAGGCTTCAATGAGCTCTGGAACAATATCAACAAAGTGAATTGTGGGTGCGGCTTGCCGAACAAGCAGGTTGATTCCCAATAAACCGTGGTCGCAGCAGCAATCCCAGATGTGCTCGTAGTTATTTAGGCACATCTCATTGAGTTTTTTTAGGCGTTTACCGAGCTTCAAAGTTTTGATTCCATTAATAATAAAAAGGGCCGCATATTTGCGACCCTT
>NZ_LWGA01000468.1:0-290 GCF_001635235.1 Oleiphilus sp. HI0117
TGATAGTTGTTCTACTACTTATGGTTGTAGCTTTTTTTCTATCACTTCATAGCTACAGAAGGTCAGCAGGACTAATATTCCTTTTCAATAAGAGCAATGGAATTGTTGAAGTTTTTAGACATAAAGGATTAGTCTCTAAGTATTCACTAGGAAGAAATGTGAAATTAAAGCTTCAACGCGCACAGGGCATAGTGAGGAGAATTGATGGAGGGAGTGAAAGGCTACTTACGTACCACGCTGTATTAATTGGTAGCAAGGGTGAAGTATGGATCGGTGCTTCGGCTTTCACA
>NZ_LWGA01000469.1:0-370 GCF_001635235.1 Oleiphilus sp. HI0117
GGCGATGGTTCGGGCAGACTGATTGGTTCAAAAATATTGGTATCTAGAATATTGAACAGCAGAATTGAAGAGTAAGCGACAGTTGCTCGCCCAGATTCCGTGACAATCGTTGGGTGAGGAATATTATGGTCGTCCAAGGTTTGCTTGAGAGTATCGACAATATCTTCACAATATTCTTCAAGCGTGTAGTTACGACTTTTATCGTCATTGCTTTGTGCGCCGGTATAATCAACCGCTAAGCCACCACCCAAATCTATATGGGTTAATTCTGCACCCTCACTCATTAGGTCAGTAAAATAGCGGCAGGCTTCTACGACACCACTTCGAATATCATGAATGCTGGGGATTTGTGAACCTAAGTGGCAGTGCA
>NZ_LWGA01000470.1:0-432 GCF_001635235.1 Oleiphilus sp. HI0117
GCTGGCCCATCTGAGCTTTTTCATCCAGCGCTGGAAGCCGCGACTGGGACAAGAACAACAATGAGATAAAGGCGAGCAGAATGAGAGAGCAAAGAAATCCCCTTTTATCGACTACCCGCATATTGTTCTCATTACCGTACATTCACCATCTAATTAAAGAGGCTACAGATCGAAAATCTTTCCAGGATTCATCAAGCCTTTTGGATCAAAGACACGCTTAACGCCTTTCATCATTTCGATCTCAACAGGCGAACGCGAATAACCCAGGTAATCTTTCTTGACCATTCCGACGCCGTGCTCTGCCGAGATACTACCATTGTATTTTGCGACAATATCAAAAACCCACTTATTTACCTGAATGCACTTCGAGAAGAACTCTTCATTGCTTAAATCTTCAGGCTTAAGAATATTCAAATGCAGATTGCCATCACC
>NZ_LWGA01000471.1:0-410 GCF_001635235.1 Oleiphilus sp. HI0117
GAGGCTTATTTTTTCCTGAATGATAGAGGCGATGAATGTTTACTCGTGATATGACTATAGCTGGCTTTGATGATGAAATAGCAAATGCAATTACTGCTGAAGCAACGCGTCAAGAAGAACACATTGAACTGATTGCATCAGAAAACTACACCAGCCCTCGCGTGATGGAGGCTCAAGGTTCTGCATTAACGAATAAGTATGCTGAAGGCTATCCGGGTAAGCGTTACTACGGTGGTTGTGAGCATGTTGACGTGGTTGAGCAGCTAGCGATTGATCGTGCTAAAGAGTTGTTTGGTGCTGACTACGCAAACGTTCAACCTCATTCAGGTTCGCAAGCCAATGCTGCTGTTTATATGGCGCTTTGCTCTCCCGGCGATACGGTATTGGGAATGAGCTTGGCTCACGGCGGT
>NZ_LWGA01000472.1:0-235 GCF_001635235.1 Oleiphilus sp. HI0117
AAAAACTAAAAAAGAGGTTAATAAAAACATCGCGATAGCGGGATAGATAATTCTAACTGTATCCATAAAAGTCTCGTCTATTGATGTGGAGTACCTATCTATTGTGCGGTATTAACTACTGCACAAACGCAAGACCACATTCACATAAAGCGAGACCTTGGTCAATCACTTGTATAGACTTGAAACTCTGTAGATCACTCAGAGAAACAAAGCACCAGAGAGCCCTTAAGACTCT
>NZ_LWGA01000473.1:0-293 GCF_001635235.1 Oleiphilus sp. HI0117
TATTCTAGGCTCTGAACTGGCTGCAGAATTGAAAATCTTCTTGGCTGAGTTGTTTAAGAACTCTGCTTTAGGGAACTTGCTAGTTGAATGTTTACGCCTGCTTACAGGGCTTTTAACTGTCGCACTGTTTATTCGTTCGATGGCCAATACCCCCTTTTACGAAAAGACACTCATACATCAATCTTATATTGCTCCCGTTGAAGAGTTTTTTAGCCGCTACGGTCTAAAGCTAGCGGTCTTATTGTTGATATTTGTCGGCTTCTATCGTATTTCAGATATTGTCTTAGGGGTAA
>NZ_LWGA01000474.1:0-5819 GCF_001635235.1 Oleiphilus sp. HI0117
GCGTCTTTGCTTCCCCGCAATACAATTCTTTCAGCCTTCTTTGAGAGCTGATAATCGTACATTGGGTCGTAGTAATCTTTTAGTAAATGTTCGATCCACTCCCGGTGAAGGCCGTAAGCCTCATCAGATTCTGAAGCAGAAAATTGTTGTTTGATCGCTCGTGCCATCATTTGCTGTAGATGATTCTTTCGCTCGCTACCCAAGCGGCGTTCTATTCTCCCTAAACTCTCAAACAGATAGTTAGAGAAATTCTCAATGCCCTGCTCTTCACCGTCCCGGCTTAAGTAGGCTTCGGTCATATCAATCACATAGTCTTGAAGCACTACATCGATTCGTTCTTCCAAAGGCGTTTCTAAGACAATTAAAGGGCAAGCAGACATGCGGTCTTTCAAAGTCAAAGGCAAAGCACAACGGCCAATCAAACGACTTTCGTCTTCCAGAAATACCGTGCCGCTATTTTGATGGCGCGCTTTTAATAGGGCGATGGATAGTTTGTTTTCAAAATCTATTTGGCTAGGTTGAGGGGTCAACATTCGACCAAAGCTAGAACCACGATGATGAGCCAAGCCTTCTAGATCGACGTAATTATTGAACTGCTTCAAAACGCGTGTTTTACCGGTGCCCGTTCGGCCACTAATAACGGTGAAGTCTAGCTCGCTGATTTGCGTTTCCATTTCGTCAATCAGAAAACGACGCATGGCTTTGTAGCCGCCTTTTATCAAGGGGTAATCCACACCTACGTCTTTAATCCAGCCTTGTGTGGTTCTTGATCGCAAACCACCCCGAAAGCAATACAAATAGCCCTGGGGGTTCTGTTTAGCAAAAGCCAACCAGGCCTCAAGCTTTTGGGCTTTATTTTCGCCACATACCAGCTCGTGTCCTAGTTCAATGGCACTATCCTGGCCTGATTCTTTATAACGAATACCAATCAAACGCCGTTCTTCATCATCCATTAAGGGTGCGTTGAGGGTATTTGGAAAGGCACCTTTATCGAACTCAACCGGTGCTCGAACATCCATTAGCGGAATATCATTCAGGAAAAGTTCGAGGTAGTTGTCTGTATCAGGTCTGTTGCTCATAGTGCTTAATAGTCAGGCGGTGCAAAGAAGGGGGAGATTATAGGGAAAATGCTTATGTAGAGCCATGCCTTATCTTTAAAACACTAGAACCAAAAGGCTTTAGAGCGCCACACTAATGAGTAAGCCAAGCCCTGACAGAAATAACAAACCCTTACACGCAGACATGAAATGGGCTTCACTCATTTTTGTATGCAAGCGATGTCCTAAGCTCGAACCAAGTAAGCAAGCCGGTAACAAAATTATGTCGATAATCAACAACGACGACACAGAAAAACCACTCTGTGACTGGGCGGCTAAGGCATACGGAACGATTTTAACCAGATTCATCATCGCAAAAAACATGGCAGCGCTTGCCAACCACGTGCGCTTGGGTAATCGTATCGTGGCCAAATAAATATTAATCGGTGGACCACCTGCGTGTAGCAATGTGCTGGTTAAACCAGACAAGGTCGCCCAAAAAAGACCTGCATAGGGCAGGTGAGCCAAAACGGGGCTCAACTGTTTCCACAGCGCGAATGCAATGCAAAATAAACCAAGCAAAGACTGTAACAAGCTACTGGACAATCCACCCAATAAATAGCCACCCGCGATGATGCCGACCAGTGCCGCGGGGCCGATCACTTTTATTTCTTGCCAGTTCACGCTGCGCCAATAATAGTGCATCGTCTTTGCGTCCATCACAATGAGAAGCGGCAACATTAAAATAGCGGCAACCGGCACGGGCATCACGAACGATAGTAATGGTACCGCGATAACACCCGCTCCTCCGGCAAAACCAGATTTTGAGATTCCCGTTATTAACACGCCAACCACGGCTAGCCCCCAAAATAGCGGGTCAAGCAATAATAGGCTTAGGTCATCAGTTGCATTCATCAGAATGTTTTCTCGCGTTATATTACAAGCAATTATCTTGGCGGGAGGTCAAACCAAAGAGCAGTCAAGCCTTCATCTTTGGCCGTAATAGATAGCTGATCTTTTATAATACCTAGACCATCACCTGGCTTTAATTCAAGCTTGTCAGTCGATGTAACGCCAAGTCCCTCCCCCTCAATTACATGCAAATAACCCACTCGCGCTTGAGCCGTCAATTCGTAGCGTTCTCCGGCGTTTAGCTGCAAGCGAAAAAGGCTCACATCCTGGTGAATACTTAGGCTACCGTTGCTTCCATCTGGCGTTACCAAAGCTGTCAGTGTCGAAGACTGTAAGATGGGCATTTGCTCGTAACTAGGTTCAATGAGTTTTACATTTGGACTGATCCAAATTTGCAAAAACTTCAATGCTTCGGTTTTAGATGCGTTAAATTCAGAGTGCATAATCCCTGACCCTGCGCTCATACGCTGAACCTCTCCCTCAGGCACTATAAAGTGATTTCCTGTGCTATCTCTGTGCTCGATAGCCCCCTCCAATATATAAGAAATAATTTCCATATCTCGATGACCATGATTATCAAAACCCGCACCGGGGGAAACCTCATCATCATTGATGACTCTCAGTACCGAAACTCCCATGTGATCGGCGTCGTAATAGTGACCAAACGAAAAGCTATGTTGGCTATTTAACCAAGAAAAGTTGGCCTTACCTCGTTCGTCAGCAGCTCGATAATAAAGCATGACAACTCCTTACTTTTGATGAAAATAGTGACTGAGATCGTTAGTTAGCTTTTTCCAACTGGTCTCGATCATGGGGTAAATCGAAATCTTGTTCAGGCCCTAAAGGAATGACCCCCGTCGGATTGATCGTAAGGTGACTGGCGTAATAGTGGGTTTTGATATGCTCAAAATTCACTGTCTGGGCCACCCCTGGCACTTGATACAGCTCGCGAACATAAGAACTCATCGCGGGGTAACTCGCTATCAGTTGTCTATTGGTTTTAAAGTGTCCAAAATAAACAGCGTCGAATCGAATCAGTGTCGTAAATAGACGCCAGTCAGCTTCGGTTAGTGTTGATCCACACAGATAACGCTGCTTAGACAGTAAGCCTTCTACCCAATCTAGGGCATCAAATAATTGATGGTAAGCGTCTTCATAGGCTTCTTGCGTCGTCGCAAAACCTGCACGATAAACACCGTTATTAATGCAGTCATAAATTCGTTCGTTAATCATATCAATCGACTCACGCAAGCCCTCTGGATAATAGTCATCAGTATTGCCAGTTAGGTGATTAAAGGCTGAGTTAAACATGCGAATAATTTCAGACGACTCATTACTGACAATCGTTTGGGTCTGTTTATCCCATAAAACCGGTACCGTAACCCGCCCCTCGTATTGGCTATCAGCGCGCATGTAAAGCTGGTAAGCGTATTGAAAACCGTACAGCGGGTCGGTAACTTCCCAACCGTTTTCTAACATTATCGGGTCGACTACCGTCACATCGATATAATCTTGTAGATTCTTCAGCTGGCGAAAAATCAACGTGCGATGAGCCCATGGGCACGCCAACGAAACATACAAATGGTAGCGGCCTTTCTCTGCCTTAAACCCCTTCTCACCCTGCGGGCCAGGTTGACCATCGGCGGTCAACCAACTTCTGAAGCGACTATCTTGGCGACGAAACTCACCTCCGCTATCGCTCGTGTCATACCACTGATCAACCCATTTCCCATCTTGTATTAAGCCCATGACCTTGTACCTCAATAACGATTATCAAAGTGCGATGTTTTGAGTCGCACTTAACTATCTGAATCTGATTAATCAACGTGTTGGCTAAACAGTCTTGTACGATAAAAGTGCCTTATCAATACTCAAACTACCTGCACCTCTAATCGTTAAGGTTGCGCTGATAACCAGTAATGCGAGCGCAAACTCATAACCGTTAGTTGCCATAAAAAATCCATTTTCAATGTGAGCCGTGACAATCGCCACAATCATAGTGATTGCCAGTACCAAGGCCGCTGGACGAACCAAAAAGCCAACTATCAGCAATAAACCGGCGAAGAATTCGGCACTCCCTGCAAGCCCTGCCATCAAGATACCGGGCGATAATCCAATCGACTCCATCCAACCCGCCGTTCCATCCAATCCATAGCCACCAAACCAGCCAAATAGTTTCTGACTGCCGTGTGCGGCGAATGTGATGCCCGCGCCAATTCGGATAGGTAGCGTGTCTAGGCACGCAGTCGTTGTGCTGATTTTGTTGAATAGTGCTTTCATGGCGTGTTTCCTCTGTGTTTTGATTTGATGAAATAAGTGTATCGCGCTGAAGAACTTCCAATAAGTGCCAATATCTGTTTAGAATGATCTAATAATTAGAACAATCTTTATGGAACCTTAATGATTAGAAACCCGATCACTATTGAAGCCTTAGAAACCTTAGACGCGATAGATAGACGAGGAAGCTATGCAAAAGCATCTGAAGAATTGAAGAAAGCCACCTCGGCCGTTTCTTATGCTATTCAGAAGCTCGAAGAACAATTGGGTATCACTTTGTTTCAGCGTCAAGGTCGACGCTCGGTATTAACCCCCGCAGGGCAGCTAATTTTGCAAGAAGGGCGAAAGATTCTGATGGCGACTTCTCAGCTGGCTAATTCAGCAAAAGAAGTTGCCACGGGTTGGGAGCCGAAAATACGAATCGCGATGGAGTCCACGCTGAATCAACCTGTACTATATGATGTGCTGTCTGACTTTCTGGCCGAACACGAAAATGTAGAAGTTGATCTAATTGAGTGCGTACTTAACGGCGGCTGGGAAGCACTTGAGCAAGACCGCGTAGAACTCCTTGTCGGCGCGCCAGGACCGGTACCATTACAAAAAGGCTTCCGCGCAATTCCACTAACAGACACCGACCTAATACCGGTTATTGCCACGTCCCATCAACTTGCTGAACTCGCCTTAGATACACAGAGGCTCACCGAAATACTGCCTAAGTTAAGACGCGTTGTTACCCATGACACCTCAATACTGGAGGTGTCGCGCAGCGCCGGGCTCACAGATGCAGGGAAAACCTTTTATGTACAAACCATGGATCAAAAGGTCGAAGCCATATTAGCAGGTATAGGTATTGGTCACTTGCCGCGAAAACGTATTCACCAAGCCATTGAGAGTGGCAAGCTGAAGGAGCTTAAGCTTGCTAAGGTAAATAATCATGAATGCTTTATGGCATGGAAACTCAGCAATAAAGGCAAAGGTCTGCAGGCATTAACTCAATTACTGGCCACTGCAAAGTGGTAGGTGACAGCGTCAGACCAACCAAGCACTCCCCTCCTTCAGTAGGGCTTCTCAGACTAGAAGTATAAAAAAAGCCCCGAAGTCTCGAAAGACTCCGGGGCACAACTCCCTTCATTTTGACTGATCCTCCTGCTCTAGAACAGCCAATATGTTATTTACCAAAGTACAGATTGATAAATACAAGGGTTAGGCTAAGTTGAAATCCTTACTTATTGATCCTCTACACGCTGGTGGTTGAAGAAAACACCACCGTCACCAAAGGCCGAGCTGATAAACTCAGAACTTAGGCGAATCGTACCAACTTTCTTAGCACTATCACGACGAGATTTCGCATACTTCTTATGAAAATACGGGAAGATAGAAGTGCGAATTTTCTCGCTCGTTGCGTAGACGTCATAGATAGGCGTACCTTCTGGTAAGCTTTCCAAGTCGTCACGGAAGTCATGAGAAGCACTTGAGAACAAGCCCTTCACTTCTGGGCGCGGAACAAAGTAAACCTGCGTCGGCGTAACAACGCTGCTTTCTTTGGTGCCATCTGCGCGAACCTTCGCCATCTTCTCTACAGAAAGCGTGGTT
>NZ_LWGA01000475.1:0-351 GCF_001635235.1 Oleiphilus sp. HI0117
GGGAATTAGCCATGGCTCAATGGGTGTTGGGCGTAAGGTTATTGCTCTGGAAAAGCGTGTCGAAGAGCTTGAAGCCATAATAGACGAAATGCAGAAAAATGACCCGACTAAAGTTTCTTACTCCGAAGCGTCACGTTTGGTGGAGTTGGGAGCGGGGATCGATGACCTAATGAATAGTTGTGGCATCTCTCGTCCAGAAGCAGAGCTTGTTAGTGCTCTCACCGAAAGTAAGCAAGATACTATTCCTACCCTTACTCCCACTAAGTAGCTTTAAGCCAGCCAATACTTAAATCAGTGTTCACATCGAGAGCATAGCTTGGGTGTGAACTAGTTATACATCATCAAATGCTT
>NZ_LWGA01000476.1:0-1019 GCF_001635235.1 Oleiphilus sp. HI0117
TGTTGATAACGCGCGAGAGCGTATTCTTGCACAAAAGGCCGAATTAAAACTGCAGCAACATAGGAAGAAGATATTACTTGCAGGCTGTGAGCCTGTAATGGGCTTGAACTATGATCACCTCGCAATGGACGATTACCCCGATAACACCTTGGTAGCCGAAGCTCGGAGAGATAGAGATTACTGGGTACTTATATGTGCTATTTTCGCGTCCTTGTTTGTATTTAGTTTGTTAGGTTTGCTTGATGCCTGGGTTGGTGGTGTTGGTTGTGGTATGGCTTTTCTATCTGCTTTTTTTGCATTCTCTCCTATGCGGAAGTTCTTTTTCTCTCGTCCACATTTACATGAGTTGCTAGCTAAAAGAAAGGTGATCGAATACGGAGCTTTACACCATATTCAGTACCTTGAAGGCACTGACGGGCTCGCATGGCGTTGCCAAAAATTGACAAAATTCAACCCGAACTTATCCAAGAGCCTCTTTAACGGTATATATCGTTACTCTAAAGATCGATCACTTACCATTTAAAAGCCGAAAGGTAGATTTACCTACTTTTGTTTTTAGTATTCCAGAAAACCATACAGAGCTTGACGTATATCTAAACATACAGTCAGAAGGTGTATTGCAACTCCCGCTCTCAATCGTTACCCAAAATGAGTTAAGTAAGCAAAACATATCTTTTAGTCTTCTATCCGGGATATATTTCGGCGCAATCCTGATTATGCTTTTTTACAATAGCTTTATTTATCTCACCGTAAAGGATAAAGGCTATCTTTACTATTTAATATACCTAAGCTCATGCGCAATCATCCAGTTAGTGCTTTCTGGTCTCGCTTTTCAATATCTATGGCCAAACTACCCCCTATTTAATTACCACGCTGTTGTATTTTCTGCCGCTTTTACCGGCATTAGTGCGATAACATTTATTAAGAATTTTATTGGTATCGACTACATAAGCTCTAAGCGAGACCTTGTACTGATAAAGCTTCTAATTCTGACTTTCATATTGACGGTACTATCCGGC
>NZ_LWGA01000477.1:0-294 GCF_001635235.1 Oleiphilus sp. HI0117
GTTACACATCAAATCAGCTCTATAACTTCGATGAATTGGACCGGAGCATACGAAGTGATGCTGGATGCTGATGGTGGCGAAAAGTATGATCGTATACAGCTAGGAGTTGGTGTGTCACGCCAGTTTGTTGATGGGGTTGCTAGTATTAGTGTAGGACGCACACACTTGGTTCCCGAGGCGAACGCAGAAACTGAGTCGAACTTTGTGAACCTTTCATTCGTTCGGGAAAAACTATGGCTGCATGATGTGACGATTAACTTTTTTGAAGACATTTCAGATTCATCGATTGGCTTT
>NZ_LWGA01000478.1:0-793 GCF_001635235.1 Oleiphilus sp. HI0117
TACTCCGAATATATCGGGTGCCGGTGTGGCGGGTACTTTACGTCAATATCTACTCGATAACGCTGCTTTAACAGGGCTAGCGCTTCGTGAAGCGGAAATTAGTATCGAGGACTCAAAGTCTGCAGACGGTTTAGCTGTTATCAATAGTGTCTTTGGTCTTTGGCCAGTGAAAGAATTTGCTGGTAAGCGCTATGCAATACATAAAAATTGTGGAATCATTCAGTCTCATTTGAAGACTAGCTTTTCATATTAAATAACCTTTTTCGACATTAACTATCGTGCCTGCAAATCGCTCTTTTATCGCTCGTTTTATTCTGCTGCTTATTATTTTTGTGCTGATGCTCAGTGCCGGTATATATCGTTATTATCAATCTGAATTAGAGCGAGCAATAGCCTTTCCACGAGACGTTCTCGAAATAGAAATACCCAAAGGCAGTAGCTTCAACTCAGTGTTGAGGAACTTGATTGAAAAAGGGGCTGACATTAACCCCTGGGTCGCAAAGGTCTACGCAAAGCAAAATAAGCTTGCTAGTAAAATTAAAGCAGGTGAGTTCAGTCTACAAGGGCCTATGACGCTTCCTGCTATTTTTGAGTGGCTGACATCCAATAACCAGATTCGTTACCAGGTTCAGTTTATCGAAGGAACGAGCTACAGAGATGCCTTAAAGACCCTGGCGCTTCAAGAGAAGCTAAGTAAAACCTTGGAAGGGAAGAGCGATGATGAACTTATCCAGGCATTGAACTCTAAGAACGATATAAAGCACCTGGAAGGGCAGTTCTATCCTGATACTTA
>NZ_LWGA01000479.1:0-288 GCF_001635235.1 Oleiphilus sp. HI0117
GAAGGCTTTACGAAGTTCCTCTGTACAGCCAGTGATATGACCGCCAGTGCCAACACCGGTAATCAGATAATCAAGACCATCGGGGAAATCGGAAATAATCTCTTGCGCAGTAGTACGGCGATGGATCGCAACATTTTCAGCATTGGTAAATTGTTGTGGCATCCAGTGATTACTGCCTTTTGTAACTAGTTCGGCAGCTGTTTCAATTGCACCGCCCATGCCTTTTTCTTTTGGTGTTAGTACGAGCTCGGCACCCAGAGCTGTCATGTACTTTCGACGCTCTATAGA
>NZ_LWGA01000480.1:0-541 GCF_001635235.1 Oleiphilus sp. HI0117
AAGCTGAGGCTCATCTCTTAAATGTTCAAACCTTTCAGGCTCAAAAGCGCTTAGGCGCGACGAACACCTGAAAGGCAAAAGCTCAATATTTCTTCAATCCATTCTTCGGGCTTGAATTCGCCAGGCGTTTGTTGGGCACTGGCGATAGAGCCAAGTAATGTTTCTGCCAATGCACCAACCATCGCACCAGCAGATATCAACGCATTCTGGGGTGCAAACTCATTTTTTTCGACTCCCTCTGTCACCAAGGCCTCAAATATCTCGGCATAGGCTCGTCGATATTTTAAGCGCTCTTGCTGAACCTTTGAGTCTACCGGTTCGGCTATCAAGGCATAAGCCAGACCACGCCCTTCTAAAGCTCTTCTAGAGAAAATCTCTAACGCCATTTTCAGACGTTGCTCACAGCTCAATGCCTCGCCTTCTTGCTGACCTTCGAGTTCATCTTCCACCTGAGGAAAAGCTGCTAGCTGTACATTCCTGACTTCTTTTTCAGTGGCCACCCGAAACACTTCTGCGCACAGTTCTGCTTTCGATGCGAAGT
>NZ_LWGA01000481.1:0-491 GCF_001635235.1 Oleiphilus sp. HI0117
AACCTACCGAAGGTATACAAACGTGGCAACAATGCTAAAGCACGAGAGAAGATGGCGCTGGCTTCGTACTACGGAGGCTTAACGATAAATATCGCCGGATTAGGGTATGTGCATGCTTTTGCCCACCAATTAGGTGCTAAGTACAAACTACCCCATGGCGAATCCAATGCAAAAGTTCTGCCTTATGTGCTTGAATTCACTAAAGCTGCGAGCACGACACGCTTGGCTGAACTTGCACAATGCCTGGGTCTCGGCAGCAGAAATGATAATGATACAGTGCTAGCTGAAGCGTTTATTAGTGAAGTCAAAAATTTGATTTCTACGCTAAATATCGAGAACACGATACCTCAAATAAAACGCTCAGATTTTTCTGAAATTATTCAGGGTGCTTTTAAAGAAGCTAACTCAACCTACGCCGTTGCAAAGTACATGTCTTATGACGAGGCAGAAGAAATGCTCAGCGCTATCTCTGGCCGAGCCAGCGACATTTA
>NZ_LWGA01000482.1:0-482 GCF_001635235.1 Oleiphilus sp. HI0117
GTCAACAGTTAACGCAATTCAACGAGCTGTCGAAGAGGCTGAGCTGATGGCAGGGTGCCAGATTCACTCTGTCTATGCAGGAATAGCCGGGAGCCATATTCGCAGTATGAATTCGCACGGCATTGTTGCGGTTCGAGATCGAGAAGTTGTTCAGGCCGATATTGATCGTGTTATCGATGCTGCACAGGCTGTGGCAATACCAGCAGACCAGAAAGTGCTGCACATTCTCCCTCAGGAGTTTGTGATTGATAGCCAGGAAGGCATTAAAGAGCCTTTGGGTATGTCTGGTGTGCGTCTAGAAGCAAAGGTGCACTTGGTGACCTGTGCGGTTAACGCAGCTCAGAATATAGAAAAGTGTGTGCAGAAGTGTGATCTGGACGTTGATGACATTATTTTAGAGCAGTTGGCTTCAAGCTATGCGGTGCTCACTGACGATGAGAAAGAGTTAGGTGTCTGTGTTGTGGATATTGGTGGTGGAACAA
>NZ_LWGA01000483.1:0-685 GCF_001635235.1 Oleiphilus sp. HI0117
TCAAACTTTTCAACTCTTGATTGCATTTTCACTGAGATCATCTCCTATAAACTTTGTTTGAATATGTCATTGATCAGGGCTTTTAATTTGAGTTTGGATACAAGAAAAAATACACTTAATAAGAGGTATCGGCTCAATTGACGCTTAGTTTCGTTTCAAGCTTCCCAATTAACTTAGATAGCGCAATGTCAGGTTTTTCTGGATCAAAAGGTTCAATCTCCATCCATTGATCTCTTTGGTGGGGTACTGCATAACAATCGGGCAGATCATCTACCATGATTACTCTGTCCCACTGGTGATGGACGTAAGTTAGATCTTTCAACCCCTTCCTCGGCCAGGTCACAGATTTAAGATCACGAAAAATGTGATTAACCTCCTTCAACTCAAATAGATCACGCTGTATCTTCACTACTCTATGTTCTGGAACTGTCGTATATAGGTATACCTTTTCAAATGCTTCATTTGACCATTCAAGGAAATCATTTAGATGGGGCCTGACGAAGCACGAGACAGCGCTGGATATCAATGTGTACTCAAGGTCTAGAGCTAATATCATTTCTACAATTCAATCATGAAATTTGGTTGGTAATCAGAGCATTCTCGTCCATAACCGTGTTGGTTGCTGATGATACGCGTGCGTCCTCTGATTTCATCGACATTAAAATGTGTATGGCCGAATACCCAA
>NZ_LWGA01000484.1:0-10126 GCF_001635235.1 Oleiphilus sp. HI0117
GCTGAGCCTATGCGTAACAATGTTTCCACCAAAACAACATAAATGTTTTCCGGAGGAAACTGACATGAAAAAAACTCACTCAAGTATCAAAAAAATTGCGCTGGGGCTTTTACTTCCAGCTTTTAGTGCTCCTTTTGTGCAAGCCGCAGAAGTGGATGTCACTATCGAAAACCTGACCAGAGGAATATTCTTTACGCCCTTGGCTGTTACAGCTCACCCTGAAGGTTCGTCGTTATTTGAACTTGGAAGCGTGGCATCAGATGATTTGCAGGCAATGGCAGAAGGTGGTGATTTAAGCGGAATTGAAGCCAGTTTAGATGCGCTAGGCGCTGTGCAATCCAATAACCCTGCCTCGGGACTTCTTGAACCCGGATCAATGACTTCTACAAGCTTGAATACCGATGGCACAAGCAATGTTCTGCTTAGTGTTGTAGGTATGATCTTGCCTAGTAATGATGGCTTTATTGCTCTGAATGGAATCGAGATACCCAGTGAATCCGGAACCTATACATACTATGCCAAAGCCTATGATGCAGGTACAGAAGCCAATGACGAAGTGGTGGGTAGTGGTGCGGTAGGCGAGGCCGGTTTTCCTGCTCCTGGGCTGGTTGCAGCGACCCTAGGTGAAAATGGTACTGGTATTGTTGCCACTGCTGAAGGTTATGTTCATATCCATCGTGGTGCTTTGGGGGATCTGGATGCTGATGGAGGTGTTTCAGATTTAGATAGTACTACTCACAGATGGTTGAACCCAATTGCCAAGATTACTGTAACGGTAAGCGAATACAGGGCAGAGCTATGAACGGTTATTTTTCTATCAATAAGAAGTTGATGAGTGGAGCCCTGCTGGCCTCATCGCTAATTCTATCCGCGTGTTCTGATAACGACTCTAAGCAGGATGACATGCTTGAGTTTGAAGTTACAGTGAGCAACTTGACGGCTGGTCAGCCTTTATCGCCTGCTGCAGTTTTATTGCACGATTCCCAATGGAAGAGTTTTCAGACGGGTCATAGGGCGAGTGATGAACTCGAGTTACTAGCTGAAGGGGGAGACAACAGCCTGTTCTTATCCTCATCGCTTGACGATTCTTACGTTTATCTTGCTGAGTCTGGTGCTGGAATTATAGCGCCAGGAGAGTATGAGTCGTTTCAGGTTCAAACTTCTGAAAAATACTTGGGAACTTTATCACTGAGTGTTGTGTCTATGTTGGTTAACTCGAATGATGCTATTGCAGCTTTAAACGGTAAAGCAATTAGCGCACTAGAGATTGACGAGAGTATGAGTTTTGAATTGCTGACCTATGATACGGGCACTGAAGCGAACACCGAGACAGCAGACACAATTCCCGGGCCTGCAGCACAAGGTGGCGATCGTGAAGGGTTCAATGTTGCTCGTGATGATGTTCGGGACGCAGTATATCTGCACCCAGGTGTTGTGACTCAGGACGACGGTTTATCAAGCTCAACCTTAGGTGAGGTTCACCGTTGGGATAACCCGGCTGTGGGTGTTCGCGTGGAACGTATTCGTTAGCGCACGTTGTTTGAGGGCTTTTGAATGTTGTTATTCTTAAGCTTAGTAGCCTCAGCTCTGCTCCTCGTTTTTATGGTCTCAAACAGGCTTATGATGAATGCTAGGGAGCAGAGTATGAACCTTCATATGGAGAGTAAAAGTTTACAAGCGGTTGATGTTCTTTCTGACCTTGATAGAAAGCGTTTTCTGATTGTGGAAGATGACCCCGATATCGCAGACCTTATGTCGCTTCACCTTCGAGACTTAAACGCCGATATTTTAGTTGTTAGTGATGGCGTTGAGGGTTTTCAGCGAGCGAGATCAGAGCAGTGGAACGCCATTATTTTAGACTTACAACTGCCAGGCATAGACGGTTTGGAGCTATGTAGAATGCTTCGAGTCTCACAAATTTATGTGCCGCTGATGATGGTGACTTCCCGTTCAACTGAGTTGGATAGAGTCTTAGGTCTAGAGATTGGTGCTGATGATTACTTAGTTAAGCCTTTTAGTGTGGCCGAACTAAAGGCAAGAGTAAAAGCATTGCTTAGACGGTCTGCCCAGAGTGAGAAACCAAGACCTGAAGCGAGTGTATTGAGCTATCTTAGCCTTTCTTTAGATTCCTCTTCTAGAAAAGCAAAATTAGCTGAAAAGACGCTAGATCTAACAGCGAAAGAATTCGATTTACTTTGGTTCTTTGCATCTCATGTGGGAAAGGTCTTTAAACGTAGTGAGCTTCTTGACAAGGTTTGGGGTTATGGTCACGAAGGTTATGAGCATACCGTTAACTCTCATATAAATCGCTTGCGATCAAAACTGGAATCGGATTCTTCAAACCCTGTATATATTAATACAATTTGGGGGGTGGGTTATCGTTTTGGAGAGTAAGAACATTGAAAAGGGTGCGATGAGACGAAAGCTGCCGTTTTATACAAAGCTGGCTGTCACCATATCTATCATCGGTATTTTTGTGACAGGGATGTTCTTTGTCTTAGCGCTATGGAGCAGTGATAAATATCATCAAGAAGTTACCCAGCGGCTCCATCGTGACTTGGCACCGTACATACTGGATCATTTATCTGAGCCTTTGTTTTTAGACAAAGCAGAGCGAGAAAATGGCAGCCTTAATATCAATAAAAAGGCACTTAAGGGGATCGCAATCAATACCATGATGATCAATCCAAGTGTTGAAGTTTATTTGTTGGATAATAATGGTCAAGTATTAGGGCATGCGCTACCCGACGCCTCAATCGATAAAGGTCAGGTCAATGTACGGGCAATAGACTCATGGCTAAAGGGTGAGGGGAATGAGGCAGTCTTGGGGAGTAATCCAAGAGAGCCTGATAAACTCAATATATTCTCTGCCGCGCCTGTCTTCTTTCAGGGTAAGCAGAAAGGCTTTCTGTATATCGTGCTCGCTAGTCATGAGTCTGCCTCGATAGCCGAATCACTGCAAAGCAGCCATATCATTCGCATTGTCTTAGGAGCGATGTGCGCAATATCGCTATTCTTCGTTTTCTCAGCTTTGTTATCTTTCAAGCGAATTACTAGCCCACTGAGGAAGCTGGCTCAGGAAATTCGAACTTATCGTGAGGCTGAGCTAGGCACAAGTGATGCTTGGGAATTAAGGAGTAACAGTGATGAAATTGAAGTTTTATCGAGTTCCTTTTCGCTTATGCGCCAACGAATACAAAGCCAGTTTGATCAACTCGCTGAAAGTGATCGCTTAAGAAGGGAGTTAATATCTAATGTCTCTCACGACTTAAGAACGCCATTGGCAGCCATGCAGGGCTATTTGGAAACACTCATTATCAAGTCCGAGACGCTAGACTCTGCTAAGCAGAGAAAATATTTGGAAGTGGCGCATCGTCATAGCAAGCGTTTAAGGGATTTAGTTAGTCAATTATTTGAATTATCTAAACTAGAAGCGGGGAGGGTTCAGCCACAATACGAGATATTCTCCTTGACTGAGCTTGTTTACGATGTGCGACAAGACTATGAATTACGAGCGCAAGAAAAGGGGCTTGAATTGATCGCAAAAGTGCCTGATGAGAATGTTTTGGTGAATGCCGATATTTCTCTTATGCAGAGGGTGCTCCAGAACCTGATTGATAATGCTATCTCTCACAGTAAAGAAAGTGGTGAAGTTACCTTGTCACTGAAGTTAGAAGGACGCGGCGTTCAAGTCGGTGTTTTTGATACTGGCCGTGGCATCGCTGCCGAAGATATCCCTTATGTTTTTGAGCGTTTCTACCAGTCTACGTCAGAAGTAAATCCTGAGCTTAGGAAAGACGGCGCTGGCCTTGGTCTAAGTATCGTTCAGAAGATACTTGAATTGCATGACAGTATCATTAGCGTCAGATCTCAGTTAAATACCGGGACAGAATTTTCCTTTGCTTTGATGAGGGTCTAGCTTAGAGGGTGAGACGGGAATGTTCATTTTTTTTAATAGTGAAAAGTGATTTTTCTCATACTTTTTGCTTGTGGGGAGCGGCACTAACTCAAGGGAAAGAGTAGAGTTAATGAATATCATTCCAGCGTTTAGTATCGGCTAAAATGGAGAGGGGCATAAGCCCTTTATTTGTTTTCCTGAAATAGGGTGTACAAACTCCAATGTTGTTGCATGTAGCATTAGGCGGTCAGCCATTGCTTTACTACGCTCTGTTGCATATAAGTCACAGCCAATAATAGGGTGTAAGATTTCGCGGCTATGAATTCGCAGTTGATGGGTTCGTCCTGTCAATGGTGTGAATGTTACCTTGGTCAAGTCAGGGTTCAGGTAGCGCTCAATAACTTGAAATTTTGTTATCGCCTCTTTACCTGTTTCGTAGCAGATTTTCTGGAATGGAAAATTGGCCACATCTTTTGCGATTGGAAAGCTAATCGTACCTTCATCTTTTTCGAGTGTGCCTTCTAATATCGCGCAATATGACTTTTTTATCGACCTTGCCTGAAACTGTTTTCCAATATGAGCATTAACGCTTTTGCTAAGTGATATCAGCATAATACCTGAAGTACCGAAGTCGAGCCGGTGAGTCAGCCTAGCGTTTGGGAAGTCTTTAACGAGCCGGTAATGAACTGAGTCAATATTGAGTGGGTTCTTTCCTGACAAACTTAGCAATTTACTTGGCTTGTTAATGAGTAATAAATGCTCATCTTGATAAAGAATTTGGATATGCTCGTGGCAAGCTGGGGCTATAAAATCATCAGAATTATGTTGCATTGTCTTAGTATGACGTAAAAAACTGTGATGTATAGATGAATTGAAACAGAAAAGTGTTTAGTTAAAATTTGTCGATTCAGAAAGTGATAATTCAACCGATATTTTTACGGTTGGGCTAAATCGCAGACAAGAAAAAACCCGAACATCTTGCGATGATCGGGTTCTTCGAATAATGGTGCCCGGTCTCGGAATCGAACCAAGGACACGAGGATTTTCAATCCTCTGCTCTACCGACTGAGCTAACCGGGCATATCAATTATTTAAAGTGCTTGATCTTGCACTGGTACAACTTGTTGCGTCTCGGTATGTCTGCAACGGGGGCGTATTAAACCTGTTTCGTTTCGATGAGTCAAGAGCTAAAACTAAAAAAAAATCACAAACGTAAATTTTGATTATTTTGTAGGCGTAACATAGCCCTCTATGCTTTCAATGTCTTCATTATTAAAGAATTTATGCATCTGTTCTTTCAAGAACTTTCGGTCTTCGGCGCTCATCATATTGAGCTGTCGTTCGTTAATCAGCATGGTTTGTTTATTTTGCCATTCTTTCCAGGCTTGTTCAGAGATGTTGTTAAAAATATCTTGGCCCGCTTCTCCTGGCATTGTCGGGGTATCCAGGCCTTTCAGTTCTTTTTGATACTTTCTGCAAAAAACAGTGCGACTCATGTTTCGATCTCGTGTGGTAAGTAAATAGCATGTGATGGGTCAATCTTAGTCATTTAATCTGAATAAATCATCACAATTTAGCTTTTCAAGGTAGGAAGATATTGGTGCCGGCAGGCCTAATTTAGAAAGCTGATGTTCTTGGATCCACTTTAGCCTATCTGATGAGCGTACTTCTGGTAGTGACGCTTTTAGCTTTAATTTAACCGGCTGTATCTCTAGTTTGTAATGAGAAAAGGTATGGTGAATGCTTTGGTGTCTTTCTAGTAGTTCTGTTTCTATGCCAAAGTTCTCGGTGCAGTATTGAATCAAGTCTGGTGGCGTGAGTGAGGGTGGTGCCTCTGGCAAGCTATATAAACCACCCCATATTCCGCTTGGCGGCCTTTTCTCAAGTAGGACTCCCTTATCAGACTCAATTAGCAGTGCCCAGGTTTTCTTTTGAGGGATCTTTTTTTTGGGTTTTGAAACCGGTAGGGCATGTTGTAGGTCTGCTTTGTTTGCCTGGCAATCTTCCTGCATTGGACAAATTGTGCACTTAGGTTTGCTGCGTGTGCAGAGTGTTGCGCCAAGATCCATGATGGCTTGTGTATAGTCATCAACACGATCTTGCGGTGTGTGTTCATCTGCGAGTAGCCATAGCTTTTGTTCGGTTTTTCTTTCGCCAGACCAGGTTTTGATGGCGTGATAACGACATAAAACCCGTTTTACGTTGCCATCAAGAATCGGGGCATATTGTTTGTGAGCAATGCTACGAATAGCGCCAGCAGTTGAACGACCAATGCCTGGCAGGGCACTTAAGCCGTCAACATCTTCGGGAAAGACGCCATCCAGGTCATAAGATATTTGTTTTGCTGCTTTGTGTAGATTACGCGCACGGGCGTAATAGCCTAAACCGGCCCAATGTTCGAGCACGCTGTCTTCGTCAGCATCTGCCAAACTTTTAACATCAGGAAAGCTTGCCATAAAGCGTTTGAAGTAGTCGATAACTGTGCTGACCTGGGTTTGCTGGAGCATAATTTCAGATACCCAAACCCTGTAGGGTGTTTTGTCTATTTGCCAGGGTAAGTTTTTGCGACCGTGTTGGTCGAACCAATTTAGTAGGCGATTTGCAAAGATTGATGAGCTTTTATCTGTGGACATTAAAATAGTTTCTTGAGTAGGTTCTTGGCAGCATCTTTGATTTCATCTTTGTCGCCAAGGTGTTTGTTTAAGGCTCTATCCAGTTCTTTATCTAATTTACGCTTTGCTTCTTTAGCAGCTACTTGCTTGGTCGCATCGAGTAAACGTTTGCTGTCCAGTTTACATAGCTCAGCTGGAGGCGTATCAAATTTTCCTTTGCATCTTACAGGAACAGGAATGTCTTTGAACTTTTCATTAACCCTGCAGGCATGCTCATTAGAGTCGCCAATGACGCGTAAGCCGGTTTTTATGTCTAGCGATGTTGCGCTCAGGTTGATAGGGCCTTCGGCGCTCATCGCCAATCCGGAGCTTGTTAGCTCGAAATTGTTCGTGAGAATCTCATCTTTCAAACTGGCGCTGCCTTTAAGCAGATCAAAAGGTGTGGCTTTTGGCCAGTTGTTAGTATCGATAGAATCTTTATTTATTAGGGCCAATCCTTTGCAGCTTAGTGCCTTGAAGTTTATGCCTTGAACTTCACCGTCGAGTACTTCAAATTCGGATTGAGCCAAGGCATTGCTTTGAACTTCGCTTAAGGTGTTACCACGACTTGTCAGCGCAGCACTAAAATTGAGAGTGCCACTGAGGCTAGCGCTGTCCTCGGCATTTTGAATTTCCAGCGCTTGAATCAGAGTGCCTAAGTTAAGGTTTGATATCTTTGTATCGGCTTGCCAAGTAGGTTTGTTGCTACGCGCATCTATTTTTGCGCTCGTGTTTAGTATGCCTTCATGAGACTTCGCAGACAGGTTTGTTACGCTGACGATTCCGTTCTTTGCGGCTAATTCGACATTAAGATTTTCGATCAGGACTTTGTTTGCAATTAAGCTTTGTTGTTTTAAAGATATGTCTAGATCGAGCTGTCTCAGTGTTTCTAGTGGCAGAAGCTCTGAGTTGGTTTGGTTGTTCGTTGGTGCTTCATCGTTGGCGCTTGCTTGGGTGTTGTTATTTTCCTCTTCGGCGGGTAAATAATTATCGATATTAACTGAGTCACCGACAAGGCTAAGTGCAAACGCTTGATTACTGCTATTGAATGTAAGGTCTCCTTGCCATGAACTCTTATCTACTTGTGTGTTGATTTGTTGAAAGTATAGAGCCTGGTCTTTAAATTCGAGCTTACTCGAAAGGCTAAATGCGTTTAGCGCTTCAGGTGAAGATAAGGTGGGTAATGCAATTCCAAATCTCTCGGCTAGAATCTTGGGGTTGAACTTGTTGACTTGGACTTGCCCTTGAAGGTGAGGTGATTCTAAGTAGTTTGTAAGGCTTAACTGACTATCAAGCTTGAGTTCCTCGAGTATGAGGAAAAGCTCCTCAACCACTATTTCTTCTTTACTGGTGTTCACAGTGAATTTGCTGTCGAGACTTGCATTAATTACTTCGAACTGAGAGAAGGCGCCATTCGCTTCAAAATTACTCTTGAGTTCTTTTACCGTAATTTTTGAAAAGTCAGGTGAAAACTCGATAAGGCCAATAATATTAGAATTGAGTGTTAGTTTTTCTATGGTGTCTTCGAAGGTGAAGTCTACGTCGAAGGGTACATCTTTGTTTGGTGCTATGTTTGAAACCTGAATACTCGCAGGTGAAAGTTTAATGCTTTGGTTTTTGAGCTCTGATGTATAAGCAATGTTTAGGTTAGATATGCTTAGCTGGCTGAGTAAAAACGAAAGCTCAGAAGTCTTCTGGTTTTTTGAGTCTTGATTTGAATCTTTTGCTTTCGTTTCCGAGGTGTCTTTTTCCAGTGCCGCTGTTTCTTGTGTTGGTAGAATATTAAGCCAATTGGCTTTTCCTTGCTCGTCTTCAAATAGCGATATTTTTGCACTATCGAGAAGCAGGGTGTGAACGCTGGGTGAACCCTTGAGTAAAGAAAATAGGTCTACCTGCGCCAGTATTCTCTTAATAGATGCAAACGCTTGTCCATGCTGATCACTGATTTGCATATCGTTGATATCAATGCCGAGTGGGTACAAAGACCAGGTTAGGGACCCGTCTATCGATAAGTTTATTCCGGCTTGTTCTATAGCTTGCTGCTCAATCGTAGGTTTGAAGCGATTTGCATCTTGAAACTGAATGAACAGCGCGATACCTAGCACTGCTAATAAGGGCAGTCCGATAACCAAAAGTAAGCTGAATTTAAGAAATTTGTTCATTGCTGTATATGGCCCTTAATGAGTCGGTTTCTTGTTCAAGGTATCGTGGCTTTTTATCTTTGAAGTGTTTATTATTGCTGGTCTGCAGGATTATGTCATTGAAGCTTTTCGAATTTCTAATCGGAACGCTCATTAATAGGCTTGCCCGCACAGAAATACACCCTGAGAAAACCACCAGTGATAATAATAGTGAGGTAGGAAATGACCGTTAAAGTAAGTATTGATATTGATCGCGAGTTTACCGTTAAAGCCGATGCAAGCACTGCTTTTGCATTGTTGGCGGATGTGCCCGCTTCAGGCGCCCACTTCCCAAAAGTTGAAGCACTAACCGATCAAGGTGACAATACCTTTCTTTGGGAAATGGAAAAGGTAGGCTTGGGTGATCATGCAATCCAGACTGTTTATGCCTGTAAGTATTCTGCTGACGAAGCCGCATGTGAAGTTACTTGGACTCCTGTTAAGGGTGAGGGTAATGGCGTTGTATCAGGTAAGTGGGAAATAACCGAAGGTGACGGCGTAACTAACTTGAAATTAACGACTTCTGCGCAATTGACTTTGCCTTTACCAGGCCTGCTTAAGTTAGCAATTAGCCCGGTTGTTAAGCATGAATTTAGTGCAATGGTTGATGAGTATATCGACAACCTGAAAGGCGCATTGGCTTAGACCTTTTGTGCTGTGGATAAATAAGGCTATCTAATTTATCTATTTATTATTTTATTTTCGGAGAAGTAAATGGCTGAGAGAAAAGCCCAAGTAGAACGTAATACTCTGGAAACACAGATAAAAGTTTCTGTGAATCTTGATGGAACGGGTGAGGCTAAATTTGATACTGGCGTGCCTTTTTTAGAGCATATGATGGATCAGATTTGTCGTCATGGCATGATTGATATCGATGCGCACTGTAAAGGCGACTTGCACATAGACGATCACCATACCGTTGAAGATTTGGGTATTACACTAGGCCAGGCATTCTCTAAAGCTGTGGGCGATAAGAAAGGCATTCGTCGTTATGGCCATGCCTATGTTCCTCTAGATGAGGCATTGTCGCGTGTTGTTATCGACTTCTCTGGCCGTCCTGGCTTGGAATACGATATTCCTTTTACCAGAGGAAGTGTCGGCCGCTTCGATACAGAGCTGTTTTATGAGTTTTTTCAAGGTTTTGTAAATCACGCCAATGTAACTTTGCACATCGATAATCTGAAGGGTAAAAATGCTCATCATCAGATCGAAACGGTATTCAAAGCTTTTGGCCGCGCGCTTCGCATGGCTTTGGAACTTGATGAGCGAATGGAAGGAAAAATGCCGTCTACTAAAGGTTCTTTATAGAACCGGTTTCAAGTTGTACGACAGTTAATAAATAATACTGGCCTCTTTTGAGGTCAGTTGCTTTTTACGAGTGAGAAAAAATGACGACA